>CBDUTM010000183.1:0-4629 GCA_965369985.1 uncultured bacterium
GTGGAGAATTTTAAAATGAATAGATATTTAAGATGGTCGATCATATTATCCGCCCTTATGTTACTCTTTGGATGCGCAGGAAGTAAAAACGGTTCTGTGTCATCCGATTCAAAAATGTTCGACAGGAGCGCTCAACCGACTCCCGGAAAAGTGCCGAGTCTTGCACTACCTGCAATTCAAAATTTCAGTTTATCAAACGGACTATCAGTAAAATTGGTAGAGCATCATGAATTGCCCATTGTAAATTTACGTTTGGTTATAAAATCCGGTTCGTTTCAGGATCCTGAAGGCAAATCAGGCACGGCTGATTTTACCGCAGATATGCTTGATGAGGGAACCACGACTAAAAACTCGTTCGAAATCGCAGATGCCAAAGACTTTATCGGTGCTCGACTCAGCACCGGGTCAGGATGGGATGGGAGTTTTGTTAGTGTTACTACTCTTAAAAAACATCTCGAGGCGACGGTGGATATTTTCGCAGACGTTTCCCTGAATCCGACATTTCCCACCGAGGATATGGAAAAGATAAGAGAGAGAAGACTTGCAAGCATTCTTCAGCGAAAAGATCAGCCAAGGGCGCTGGCAACTCTTGCATTCGGTAAGATAGTTTTTGGCGATTCTCACCCCTACGGCACACCTACAGCCGGGACAGAAAGCAGTATTAAAGGTTTAAGTCAGAAGGATTTGAAAAATTTTTATTCGGCGCATTACACAGCAAATAATGCAACATTGATAGTGGTGGGCGATGTGACAGAATCTGAAATTGTTCCACTTTTGGAATCTAAGTTCGGTAAATGGAAGAACGGTGCTGTGATTGAGTCAAAATGGTATCCGGTAAATGAAATTTCCGAAAGCGGATTTTATCTCGTAAACAAACCGGAAGCAGCGCAATCTTATATATATTTCGGACATAACAGCATAGCAAGAGATGATGACGATTACATTTCTGCACGTGTATTAAATCAGGTGCTGGGAGCACAATTCTCAAGCCGGCTGAATAGGAATCTTAGAGAGGATAAGGGATATACTTATGGAGCAGGCTCGTCATTCTCCGCCAGGGCAAGCGGTGGGACTTTTACCGCTCGAGCAAGCGTTAAGACATCGGTAACTGATTCTTCAGTTATTCAATTTCTGTGGGAGTTGAGAAGAATCAGAGAGACACAAGTTACAGAAGAAGAGCTTGAACGGGCTAAAAATGGTCTTGTTCTTAGCCTTCCTTCTTCATTTGAAACTCCGTCTCAAATTGGTCGGCTTCTCGGGAATCTCGTCTTGAATGATCTGTCCGATGAATACTACAGCAGCTATTCTGAAAAAGTTGGAGCGGTCACCCGGAAAGATGTCATGAACACTGCAAAAAAACTTATAAGCACTGAACATATGGCGCTTGTCATCTCAGGTGACGTGTCAAAAATAAAGAAAAGTCTTGAGATGCTCAATGAAGGCAGTGTAAACATTTATGAAGAATAATAAATAATAATTTTAAAATAATAGAAAAACGCTCCTTCGGGAGCGTTTTTTATGAATCCAGATCGGAAGTTTTCCAGTCAATTTGCTCAGGTAACAGATGCTCATTCGCATAATCTTCTGCCATTCCCTCTTTCAGAAAAACATCTACTAGATCTGCATCGAGATGCTCGTCTTTCACCATATAACCGAGAATTTGTATCGCTTGAGAAAGCTTCATTGGTTTTTTATACGGTCTATCCTTCGCAGTCAACGCTTCGAAGATATCAGCGATGGCCATTACTCTTGCCTGAACAGATATTTCTTTCCCTTTTAATTTAAGCGGATAACCTGTACCGTTAAGTTTTTCGTGATGCGCAGCGGCGTACTCGGGAACGTGCCTTAATTTTTTACTGAACGGAAGTTCATTCAACATCTTCAGTGTCATTGTAGCATGATTTTCTATTATCTTTCGGTCAGATTCGTTTAATGTTCCACGTTTGATGGATAAGTTCAACAGCTCATCGCCCGAAATATAGGGTTGAGATTCTCCATTAAACCCGTAAGATTGTTTAGCAAATTCCTGTAACCGCTCTATCTTATCATCCTCCATAAATTCACCCGGTTCATTACATTGCATGCAGAATTCGGAATCGTCAGAGAATTTGGAGATTTTTCCGGAATATTCACTGTCTAATTCTGCTAGTTTTTCACTCTCTTTTCCTTCAGCTGTCAATATTTTAATTTTTTTACTAAACCATTCCTTTTCCATCTGAAGTTTTATCGCTTCAAATCTGATCTTTAGAAGATCAACCCGATCAAATATCTTTTCAAGTTTTGTGCTCTTATCAACTACATGTTCGGGCGTGGTTATCTTACCAACATCATGCATCCACGCTGCGAGTCTTAATTCCTCGAGCTCGTCATCGGAAAAATTAAATTTTCCGTACTTACCCCACTCCGTAACGTTAATTCTTCTCGCGATTTCCATTGTTAAATTTGCTACACGGCTAATATGACCGGCAGTATAAGGTGATTTTTCATCAATTGCTGTTGCGATAGTCCTGATGAAAGAGTCAAACAGATCTTTTAAATCCTGAATAAGCCGCACATTTGTTACTGCGATAGCAGCCTGAGAGGCTAATGATGCTGTCAGGTCAATATTCTCATCGGTAAATGGTATAGTCTCATCCGTAATTTCGTCTTTTGCGTTGAGAAGCTGCAAAACACCGATTATTTCATTCTCATGGTTTAACATCGGGATTACAAGCATCGACATTGAACGATAGCCGGTACTTTCATCAAATTTTCGTGTTCCCTCGAAATTAAATCCTTCCACATCGTAAACATCCGGAATATTTACCAACTTTTTCGTAAGTGCCACATTAGTGGAGACATTTTCTTTATTTTGGGATCCATCTTCGTTAAATAATGGTACGGGAGGCCAATTTATTTTCTCACCTGTTTTACCCCCCATGCGGATATTCAGACTGTTAGTCTGAACGATTTCAAAATTTAATGATTTTTCATCATCGCTCACAATATATAAAGTGCCTCCATCAGCGTTTGTGAAATCTCGTGCGCTGTCCACAATTAACTCTAACAGATTGAAAATATCCTTCTCAGCAGATAAAGCGATTCCGATATCGATTAATTTTTTGGAGTGTTCACGCTCTTTTTCAGCGTAATCTTTTAACTTTTTATCAGTACTTTTCAATTATTAACCTGATTAGTCAGACTAAAACGATTTATAAACCTATTTCTGGCAAAAATTTAAATAATCAACCTTTCAAAGAAGAATTATTTGATTATCGAGCTCATGTTTACGCTAATATATTTAACATCCACGCCGTATTCAAGCCTTTCCAATAATATTAATAACAAAAAGTTCATTTGAGAAATCACTGATTATTAATTTGGCGTGTTTTTATTGATATAATTCCCTAAACTTTGATTAGATGATAGTGATTTATTTTATATTATCAATTTTAGGGATGGGGATCTTCATGTACCTATCTCGTTGGTCGGGATGGAAGAAAGATGTCGGTAAACAAATTGATATTTCAAGCAACTAAGAAAACAATTACCTGATGCCAACGAAAATAACCTCGCCAGTAGATTGCTCAGAATAAAGATAAAAAATGACTTAAACCCGTCTTTGAAAAAACATTATGAAACTCTATCATCGCAAAGCGGTCTGACTTTGAGGAATACACTCTTTTTTATTATTGAATACGATTATATTAGGGCAGAGGATTAAATCCTGTCGAATCAGGTCCAATGTTATTTCTCAATAAAGTCAAAGATCATATTGATGACACAGTTCGGAAGGAATTTCCAAAAGGAGCATGATCGATAACATTTACTTGCATCAATTATAGAGTATCGTAAATTTAAGAGCCGGACAACTATTAACTTTGGAATTATATTGAATATAAGCATCGAATTCTGCGACGTCTGAGGGTACTTACCACAGGCTACCAGTTTGGCGGCAGACATTGAAAATAAGTATAACATCAAGAGCGAGCTCATTGCTTCAAGTCATGGAGTATTTGAGGTCGTCGTAGATGAAAATTTAATTTTTTCGAAAAAAGATCTCGGCAGATTTCCTGAGCATACGGAAATTATGGAGAGCATTGATTCCTTAGAAGACTGACAGTTCTCCGATTTTCACAATTTCATCTTCTAATTACAAAACTTTATTTTCGAGAAAGACCCTCGTATAAGTATGCCATAGATTCAATTCCCTTTTGGAAATTCTCTAAGTCTATCCACTCGTTCGGTGCATGAGAATGCTCATCCGGCAAACCGAACCCGATTAACATAACGGGTGCCTTTAATAATTCTTCGAAATCTGTCACAATCGGAATTGATCCCCCTTCTCGCATCATAACTGTATCAGTACCGAATGCTTTTTTCAGCGCTTCTCTTGCCGGTTCAAATATTGAAGAATTCATAGGTGAGATATACGGCATTCCGCCGTGGATATTAAGAACCTCCACTTCTACCGCTTTAGGAGCGATCTCCTGGAGATAAGAGTTGAATTGTTCTTCCGCTTTATGATAATCCTGATTCGGCACCAACCTCATACTTATTTTTGCGGTAGCTACTGCGGGGATCACGGTTTTCGCACCTTCACCCATAAATCCTGAGTAAATTCCGTTTATGTCCAGCGTAGGTCTTGCC
>CBDUTM010000184.1:0-4600 GCA_965369985.1 uncultured bacterium
CAAGATCAGTTCTTATCAAAAAAAATATGAAAACGTAAAGAGCTCGTATGAGAGTATTTGGAATATTTGGATGAGCAGGAGGAATCAGAAAATGAATGTTTACAAAAATTTATTGGTTGCCGGACTAATATTTTTTATCCCGGCAGTGAGCAATGGTCAAAAAGATAAGCTACTCACATTAGATGAAAGCATAACAATTGCGCTACATAAAAATTATTCGATTAAAAGCGCAGAATACACCCTTCAGCAACGAGATGCTCAAGTATTGACCGCGTATTCAGCAATACTTCCCAGGATAAATGTCAGTTCAGGAAAATCACGATTTCTACAGGGCGCAACAAGCAATATAGGAACTGTGCAGGGTATAGACTCCGAAGGTAATCCGACACTTGTTTCTCAGGTGTTTACATCTCCCTATTTTCAACAGGATAATCATTCGTTCGGGCTGAATATAAGTCAAAATATTTATGACGGCGGCGGGTGGTGGAACAGCATATCTCGAGCTAAGTCGTTTCAGACCTCGGGATTTCATGCCCTTGAGGGTGCAAAGAATGATGCCGTCTTTCTAATAACTCAGAGGTATTTACAGCTTTCAAAGGCGACGGCGTTGCAATACGCTTTGTTTGATGCCCTGATGCTCAGCCAGGAGCAGCTCGAAAGAACAAAGAGTCTTTATGAACTCGGCTCAGTTGCCAGAACAGATCTATTCAAAGCAAGAGTTCAGCTGGGTAATGATAAGTCCAATCTACTTACGCAGCAAAATGTTGTTGCGGCGGCAAAATCGAGCCTGAACTTGGCAATGGGAAGGGATCCACTTACAACTATCAGATTAGAAGAGAAAGAATATGCGAAAGTTGAATATCCGAGCAGAGAGGAAGCGATTGATATTGCGAAGAAAAACAGTCCGAGAATTAAACAATTTGAAGCAGCGGTATCGGGGGCGAAACATGGCAAAAATGTTGCGAAATCCGCATTTTATCCGAGCTTAAGTGCAAATATACAGTACTCGAGAAGCAACCAAGACCTCGGAAGTGTGTTCAATCCATCAAATATATCAAACAATTGGCAGTCTAATCTTGGTGTATCACTAAGTCTGAATATATTTAACGGATTTGCTGATAAAGCCAATCTTGAGCAGTCACAGGCGATCTATAATTCCTCTAGAGAGGACTTGGAAAATAGTAATCGGAACCTGGTCGCCAGGATCGATGATGCTATCACCAAGCTAGAAACCTATGAAGAACTGGAAAGTATATTCGAAGAGAATCAGCAATCAGCAACCGAAGACCTCCGATTAGCGACAGAACGATACGGGCTTGGATCAGCTACTCTATTAGAGGTTCAGGATGCACAGGTAGCTCTGTTGAGAGCGAACACTTCAGTGATCAGAAATAAATATGATAGTCAGATAGCGCATGCGCAGTTAGTGAACACGATGGGACAAATTCGATAAGGAGTATGAAAGTGACTAAAAGAAAAAAATTAATCATAGCAGGCGGAACCTTAGTAGTTATCGGTGGTTTGGTCGCAGCAAAAATGATGAGCGGTTCGGACGAAGCAGTAACGATCCAGGTTGAAGAAGTTACAAATGAAAAAATTGTTGAGACAGTTTCTGCTTCCGGAAGAGTACAACCTGTAATTTCAGTTGATATTGCAGCCAACGTTAGTGGAAAAATATTAAGTATGACTGCTGAAGAAGGCGATGAAGTTGAAGCAGGTCAAGTGCTCGTGTATTTGGACAGCACAAGATATGTAGCTTCCGTTCAACAACGTATGGCAGCTCTTCGGTCCTCAAAAGCTCAGGAAGCGCTTGAAAGAGCCAATCTGAAAGTGATTAATAGTGCAACAAAACGACAGCATGAACTATACAAAAAAGGTCTTATCTCTGAATCCGAATTAGAGGGCGCTGACGGAAATTATGAAGTCGGTGTGGCGAGATTGAACAGCGCGAAAGAGTCAGTTTCTCAGGCTAGAGCTCTTCTCGATCAAGCAAAAGATGATCTTAGTAAAACAAAATTATACACATCTTCAAGCGGTACGGTTGTTAAAATTAACAAAGAAGTTGGAGAGATCGCTTTAGGTTCGCAATTTCAGGAAGATATAATTATGACCATCGCCGATCTTACAGATATGGAAGTACTGGTCGAAGTAGATGAAAACGATGTCGTAATGCTCGAAATCGGCGATACAACATCTATTGAATTAGATGCATTTGGTGATGAACTGTTCCGCGGATTAGTTGAGGAAGTTGCAAACTCCGCAGTTACTCGTGGGCTCGGAACGCAAGAGCAAGTTACGAATTTTGAAGTTACAATAAGGATGCTTGAATTCCCCGAAATGTTGAGACCCGGAATGTCGGCTTCAGTGGAGGTAACTACCAATGTTTCAAACAACGCCACCGCAGTGCCAATACAATCGGTTACCGTGCGTGAACCCAAAAAAATCGAACGAGTTGAGGGTGGAGAAGGCGTAGCTATTGCTTCAAACGGGTTTGAAGAAGAAAATCATAATGGAACCAGTGACTACGTTGAAGTTGTTTTTGTTATAGAAAATGACATCGCTGTGATGCGAAAAGTAAAAACAGGCATTACCGGTGAATCAAAGATAGAAATACTTGAGGGAGTTGAACCCGGAGAAAAGGTTGTTTCAGGTTCCTATAGAGTATTGAGCAAAACACTTCAGGATGGCGATAAAGTGAAAGTCGAAGAAGATAATAATGGGAAAACGGAAGGACTGGGCCACTAATGACACTCATTGATATTGAAAAAGTAAAAAAGATATATGATCTGGGCGCGGAAAAAATTCATGCTCTCGACGGAGTCAGCTTAAAAATCGAGCAGGGAGAATACATTGCGATAATGGGACCATCAGGCTCAGGAAAGTCCACGATAATGAATATCCTTGGGTGTCTTGATACTCCAACATCAGGTTCATATCTATTTGAAGAGGAACAGGTAGGCGAAATGGATGACGATCAATTGGCCGGAATTAGAAATGAGAAAATAGGATTCGTATTTCAAACATTTAATCTACTGCCAAGGATCAGCACCCTGCATAACGTCGAATTACCGTTAATTTACGGTGGCGTGAGTTTAGAAAGTAGAAGAGAACGTGCAAAAATGGTACTTGAGCAGGTCGGTTTGGGCGATCGGATGGATCACAAACCGAACGAACTTTCAGGTGGTCAGCGACAACGCGTGGCGGTAGCCCGGGCGCTGGCAAATGAGCCGTCAATAATACTCGCGGATGAGCCGACGGGAAATCTTGATTCAAAAACCGGTGAAGACATAATGTTATTATTCAACGAACTCCATGACGCCGGCAATACGATAATTCTTGTTACACATGAGGAATATATCGCTGAAAATGCTCATCGTATCATCAGGCTCCACGACGGGTTGATCGCCAGTGATGAAGTAGTTCAAATGCACACGATGAATTAGATGTTGATGCTCACTCACTATAGTAAAGAGATATTTGAAGGCGTAAGAATAGCGCTTTCAGCTCTTCGTGAAAACAAATTCCGTTCAACACTTACCACGCTTGGCATAATAATTGGAATCGTCGCTGTAACTGTTATGGCGACTGCTATAGAAGGAATAAATAGAGCGTTTTCCACAAGTATTTCCGCACTCGGTTCAGATGTTCTCTTCGTTGATAAAATGCCCTGGTTCACTAATAATGACTTTTTTAAATATATTAACCGGAAGGACATTGAAATATCAGATGCAGAGAGCATTATTAAATTTGCCAATCATGTAAGTGCTGTTGCCCCTGTAGTGGGAGCCAACAAAACCGTAAAACATCGAGAAAAAAGTCTTGGACGAGTCTATGTGATAGGAACAACGACCTCCTATGCCGAAACGGGAAATGTCTATCCGGAATTCGGAAGATTTTTGTCAGAGACAGACGTTAAGCACTCGAGACATGTGGCAGTTATCGGCAGTGAAATTGCAGCTAATCTCTATGAAAATGAAGATCCGCTTGGCACCAAAATACGGATCGAAGGTCGTCCTTATAAGGTAATCGGAATTCTCGAAAAAAAGGGAAATTTACTTGGAATGATGGATCTTGATTCCAGGGTAATAATTCCTGTAGAAACATTCGGAAATTCGTTTGGCACGCGAAGACGAGTTTCCATTCATGTTAAAGTAAGTGATCAGGCATATATGGAAGAAACGAAGGATGAACTGATAGGGATAATGCGACGTGTGAGGAGAGTTCCTCCGGGCGCAGAAGATGACTTCAGCATAAATCAGCAGAGCGTATTTACTGATATGTACAACAATATGACCGGGGCAATTTACGGAGCCGGTATCGTAATAACCGCATTATCATTGTTAGTGGGCGGTATTGGTGTGATGAACATAATGTTGGTGTCGGTCACAGAAAGAACCAGAGAGATTGGTATACGAAAAGCACTTGGAGCCCGGAGAAGAAGTATTTTGTTCCAATTTCTAATTGAATCTTCAGCGATCTGTTTATTAGGCGGGATCATCGCTCTTGTCATAGGTTATGGTATTAGTGTGATAATAGACAAATTTTTATTACCGACCGCTATGCCGTTATCATGGGCATTCTTGGCACTCGTTATATCAGC
>CBDUTM010000185.1:0-4531 GCA_965369985.1 uncultured bacterium
ATGGGGAACACCTATTTTGCATATTCATATGCTTCGCATTTAGTTAAAGTGCGGGTTGACACAATTACGGGAATGGTTAAAGTATTAGAAGTGATCGCCGCTCATGATGTTGGCAAAGCTATTAATCCTGAGGGTGTCCGGGCTCAGGCAGAAGGAGGAATAGTTCAAGGAATAGGCTATGCTTTGTCGGAAGACCTGATATTCAAAGAGGGTAAGTTGATGAATCCTTATTTTTCTAATTACATACTGCCCTATCCGCTGGAAACTCCCAAGATCACCACACATATAATAGAAAAGCTCGGGCCCGATGGTCCGTTCGGAGCTAAAAGTATGGGGGAACCTCCTATCATCCCGATAGGAGCTGCTATAGTAAGCGCTGTATCAAATGCTCTTTCCGTTCAGTTTGTAGAAATGCCATTGACGCCCGAGGTTATTATTCGGGGAAGAGGCGAACTTTCAAATGGTTGAACTGCATCCGGCATCATTTGGAGCGCTTATCCGTTCGATATTCAGAGAACTGGAAGATCATAATAGTATCTTCAGCCTGCCTGAGAGCAAATGGTATAAAGCTCGGAGCGGCGTGGATTTTTCGGTGGAATTCAACGGGCAAAACGCTTCAACTCCGCTTGGTCCCGCAGCCGGACCGCATACACAGATGGCACAAAATATTGTTCTCTCCTGGCTTGGAGGTGGAAGAATAATCGAACTCAAAACAATTCAAATTAACGATAAATTGGAAATCGCCCGCCCCTGCATCGATGCCACTAATGTAGGTTACAATATTGAGTGGTCTCAGGAATTACGGCTTGAGAGCTCTTTGAAAGAGTATGTCTCAGCGATGATGCTGATTGAAATGTTGAAATCCGAAAACGTCCTCGGCGATGACGGCGCATCCTCAGAAACGATCTATGATATGAGTGTGGGTTACGACCTTTCGGGAGTTCAGTCCAAGGAAGTGAGAAGTTGGATAAGTTCTATGAAAAATGCCGGAACTATCATCTCCGATTTGAGAAACGAGATTCCGGGAGAATATTCTCATTTAAAAGAAATAGAATATCCCGAAGAGCTAAGCAGCTCAATTACACTTAGCACGTTTCACGGATGCCCGGCGCATGAAATCGAGTCTATATCAGAATTCCTTTTGAAAGAAATGCAAGTAGATGTGGTAGTAAAGCTCAATCCTACGCTGCTCGGCAAGCAAAAAGTGGACGAACTTCTTCATGATGTTATGGGTTACAACGATATAATAACTCAACAGAAATTTTTCGATGATGATCTTCAATTTGGACAGGCAGTTGAAATGGTTGGGCGTTTAAGCGGAATTGCTGACAGTGCCGGACGTCACTTTGGTGTGAAATTTAGCAATACTCTTGTTGTTACGAATCATAAGACTTATTTCGAAGATGATGAGATTATGTATATGTCAGGTCCGCCATTACATGTCATCACCATGAATCTTGTTAATGAGTTCAGAAAGGCAGTCGGTGGCGAGTTACCGATTTCATTCTCCGCCGGGATCGACAGTCTGAATTTCGCCGACGCGGTATCCATCGGATTAGTCCCGGTGACTGTATGCACAGACCTGCTTCGCCCGGGAGGTTATGGTAGAATGCATAAATACCTCAATCGATTGGAAGATGAGATGGAGAAAGCCGGCGCTAAGAATATCTCTGAATTCGTGAAAAAAAGAGCGCGGGAAGATGTTGATTACACCGGTGCTGTCCTATCCAATACCGAAGAAGTAGTTGAAGCGGTAACTTCAGATCTCAGATACAGAAGTGAGGCAAACAGTCTGGTTCCAAAAAAAATTGGTTCGAAACTACATCTATTCGATTGTGTGAATTGTGACAAATGTATTCCTGTCTGCCCGAATGTGTCAAACTTCTACATCGATCTAAAACCATTCGAAGTGAATTATGCAATAATGGAATTCGATGGTGAAGATGTTCTGTTGACAGACGGCGGATCATTCAGTGTAAAGAAAGAACATCAATTAGCTAATTACGCTGACTTCTGTAATGAGTGCGGTAATTGTGATGTATTTTGTCCCGAAGACGGCGGGCCGTTTATAGAAAAGCCGCGTTTTTTCAGCTCCATCGAGACTTTCAAACTTTATTCCGATGAAGACGGTTTTTTTGTATATAGAAATGAAAAAGAGGATGTGATTCTTGCGAGAGGTTCGGGACTGGAATATGAACTGATACAAAATGAAGATGGGATAGATAATTTTAGCGATGGTAAAATAACAACAATTATTAATAGTGAAAATGGTGAAATTAAAAGCGCTGAAGCTAATAGCGATTGTCCGGGTGGGCATAAGCTCTCTTTAAAGACTTATTATGTTATGAAAATACTTTTGAATTCCGTGACAAATTCCGGTTCAACCAACTTTGTCCGAACTGTTTTAGAGGAGAGCGCGGTCTGATGCTGATAATCAACGCCACGATTTTCACAGGTGATTCAAATCATCCGCTTATTACGGACGGAGCGATCGCTATCGAAGGAACGAAAATAGCTGCTGTTGGCAAATTAACTGATATCACCGAAGAATATCCTGAGCTGGATAAGTATGATGCCGGAGGCAGTGTCATAACTCCCGGATTAGTGAACGCTCATATGCACCTTTACAGCTCACTGGCAAGGGGGATGCCCCCGCCGTCTACAAAGCCGAAAAATTTTGTTGAAGTGTTAGAAAAAATATGGTGGCGTTTAGACAAAGCGCTGAATCCGGAAGATGTATATTTATCGGCAATGGTTGGTCTTATCGAATGCGCAAAGGCGGGCGTAACCACTGTCATCGACCACCATTCCAGTCCAAATGCTATCGGCGGCAGTCTATCTACAATAGCTAAAGCGCTGGGCGAAGTCGGAATGAGAGGTGTGTTATGCTACGAAGTTTCTGACAGGGATGGAGAAAAAAAACGTGACGAAGGGATAACAGAAAATTCCGATTTTATAACTTCTTCAACAGAAAATTCTGGGAGATATGCAGGCATGTTCGGCTTACATGCGTCTTTTACATTATCTGATGATACATTGAAGGCTGCGTACGAGGCGAACGAGGGAAAACGGTTTCATATCCATGTCGGTGAGGACAAGGCGGACTTGAAAGACTCGCTGGATAAATACGGCGTGAGTGTGGTCAGCCGATTAACGTCCTTAGGCATTTTAAATAATGAATCATTAGCAGCCCATTGTGTTCACCTTGAAGAAGGCGACTTGCGTCTTTTAAGGGAATCCGGAGTTCTGGTTACTCATCAACCGCAATCCAACGCCAATAACGATGTGGGGCGAGCACCGATCCCCGAGCTGATAAAAGCCGGTGTGAAGGTAGCTCTTGGAACCGACAGCTACACACACAATCTGATGGAAGAAGCTCATTTCGCTCTATTAAATCATGATGAAACCAATGGTGGTCCTTTGTCTATTAATGATCTGAATCAGATGTTAAACGAGAATGCGAATGCTGCTTCTAAATATCTTGGAGTGAAAATCGGATCGATCATCGAAGGGGCGGAAGCTGACTTGGCACTATACGACAATAAATCTCAATCAACACTAACAGATGATAACATTTCTTCGTATTTGTATAACGATCTTAATTTAATTAGTCCACACACTGTAATTTCCGGGGGCGAACTGATCGTGAAAGATTATCGGATGACAAAAATTAATGAAGAAGAAATTTTAAAAGAATCTCGTAGTGCTGCTTCTGCGCTTTGGGATAGAATGTAAGGAGAAGTCTAATTGACTGATAAAATAAATTGGGATGCGTCTTCAAAAGCAACGTCCAATATTCTTGATATGGTGGGAAGAACGCCGCTGGTGAAGCTTAGAAAAGTAAGCGAATCGGTAAATGCGGATATCTACGGCAAAGTTGAATGGTACAGCATGTCCGGAAGCCTGAAGGACCGGATCTATAAGCGTATGTTCGAGGAAGCGGAGAAAAGAGGCGATCTGAAACCCGGTATGACCGTTTTGGAATGCTCTACAGGAAATGCGGGGATCGCATGTTCATTTCTCGCGGCTGTAAAGGGATATAAATGTATCATCGTGATGCCGGAAGGGATGAGCGAAGAACGTAAAAAACTGGATATTGCCTACGGTTCCGAAATGGTTTATACGCCCGGTGGAGAAAGCGACGTTGATCTTGCCCTGGATAAATTAGAAGAAATACGAAGCGCTGACCCTGAAAAATATTGGGTGCCTGCACAATTCGAAAACACGGATAATATAGCAGCTCATGAGGCAACCACGGGACCCGAGATATGGGAACAGATGGGAGGCGAACTTGATATATTTGTTGCTTCGCAAGGTACAGGCGGAACGCTTACAGGAATTGGGGAATATCTTAAAAGTGTGGGTTCCGATGCCAAAATGTATGCTGTGGAGCCTTCTGAGTGTCCGCTCCTGTCCAAAAGAGAATGGGGAGATCATAAAATCGAGGGAATCGGCGACGGGTTCGTCCCGAAAAATCTGCATTTGGAATTATTGAGCGGAATCGTAACCACTACTTCAGATGAATCTTTGG
>CBDUTM010000186.1:0-4530 GCA_965369985.1 uncultured bacterium
CTGATTCCGATCTTGTGGTAGAGGCGGTTTTCGAGAAATTAGATGTGAAGCTGAAAGTATTTGAAACTTTAGACAAGATATGTAATCCGGAGACGATATTAGCATCCAATACTTCTTCGATCTCGATCACAGAGATAGCATCAGCGACCAATAGACCGGAAAATGTTATCGGGATGCATTTTTTTAATCCTGTACCTCTAATGAAGTTGGTTGAAATTGTACGTGGAAAGGCCACATCCGACACTGTCTTCGGTATTATCAGGAAGGTAGTGGAGAAGCTCGGTAAATCCCCGGTAGAAGTAAATGATTCTCCGGGGTTTATTTCTAACAGGCTTTTAATGCCGATGATAAATGAAGCTGTTTTTGCTCTGATGGAAGGTGTATCTTCTGCAGAAGATATCGATAGCGTGATGACGCTCGGAATGAATCACCCGATGGGTCCTCTGAAGCTTGCAGATTTTATCGGGCTGGATGTCTGTCTGAATATTATGGAAGTTCTCCGGGACGGATTAGAAGAGAACAAATATCGTCCTTGTCCTTTATTGGAGGAAAAAGTTGCTGCCGGTGAATTGGGAAAAAAATCAGGGATAGGGTTTTATGAATATTCCAGCGTATGATATTTTAAATATTAATTTGAATAGTTTTAGAAAAAATAGGTAAAATGACAGATGGATTTTAATCTTTCAGATGAACAAATAGCTATCAGAGAAACCGTACGGGAATTTGCGGAAAAAGAGATCGCTCCCACGGCGAGAGAGAGGGATGAGAATTCCGAATTTCCTCATGAAATTGTGAAAAAACTCGCAAATTTGGGAATGTGCGGAGTCGTTGCACCGTTGGAATACGGCGGTTCCGGAATGGATTATCTTTCTTACGTCATTTTCATAGAAGAACTGGCAAGAATTGATGCTTCCTTGGCAGTAATAATGTCTGTGACAAATACTCTTGCAGCTTTTCCGCTGAGAAAATTCGGTACGGAAGAACAGAAACAAAAATTTTTAATTCCTCTTTCAAAGGGTGAGAAACTAGGAGCATATTCGTTAAGCGAACCACAAGCGGGTTCAGATGCATCCAATTTGGCTTGCACTGCAGTATTGGACGGGGACCATTATATCCTAAACGGTGTGAAAAATTTTGTCACGAACGGATCCAATGCCGGGATAATATTAGTATTTGCAATGACTGACAAAGAGAAAGGGAAAAAAGGCATCTCAATTTTTGTCGTTGAGAGTGACACACCCGGTTTTTCTGTTAGCAAAGTGGAAAAGAAACTTGGCATTAAATCATCAGATCCAGCTGAGATCGTATTTGATAATTGCAGGATCCCCGTCGCAAACCGGATCGGCGAAGAAGGCCAAGGAATGAAGATAGCACTAACTGCGCTTGATTATGGTAGAGTCGGAATAGGGGCTCAGGCGTTGGGAATCGCTCAAGGAGCGATGGAGCGCGCTATCGCATATAGTCAGGAAAGAGAGCAGTTTGGCAAAAAGATAGGTAGTTTTCAGGCAATACAGTTTAAGATAGCGGAAATGGCGGTCAATGTGGATGCTTCACGACTGCTACTCTATCGAGCCGCGAAATTACAGGACGAGGGGAAAAATTTTACAGCCGAGTCGGCAATTGCTAAATTATTTGCTTCCAAAACGGCAATGAAAACCGCAAATCAGGCGGTTCAGATTTTTGGCGGTAACGGATATATGAGAGAATATGAAATAGAACGGTTTATGCGAGATGCAAAAATTACTGAAATATATGAAGGAACTTCAGAAGTACAAAAAATTGTTATCTCGAGAGAAATCATTAAACGATATAGTAAAGCGTAGAGGTAGAAAGAATGGAAGTTTTTGAATCATTGGAGAAGAAAAGCCACGAACAGGTTGTCTTTTCGAATGACCCAACAACGGGTCTTAAAGCGATCATAGCAATTCATGATACCACATTGGGTCCGGCTCTCGGCGGATGCAGAATGTGGGATTACAAAAAAGAAAGCGATGCTCTCACTGATGTTCTTCGCCTGTCTCAAGGGATGACCTACAAAGCGGCTGTTGCGGGACTTGATCTGGGTGGGGGAAAAGCCGTAATAATCGGAAATTCTAAAACAATGAAAAATGAATTTCTATTTCGCTCATTCGGAAGATTCGTAGATGGACTTGCGGGCAGATATATCACTGCAGAAGATGTTGGAACAAGCGTGAGCGATATGGAATGGGTGAGGCGTGAGACGAAATATGTTACCGGAATATCACGAGCGCTTGGGGGAAGCGGTGATCCGTCTCCGGTGACAGCTCTTGGAACTTACGTAGGTATCAAGGCATGTTTAAAGAGGATTAATGGATCAGATTCATTAGAGGGAATTAAGATAGCAGTTCAGGGGATGGGGCATGTAGGACAAAATCTTTTAAAACTTTTGAGCGATGCGGGCGCAAAACTTTATATATCAGATATTGACGAGAAAAAACTGAAAATAGCTACTAAGGAAATAAAAGCTAAAGTTGTCAACAACGATGATATTTATGGACTTGATGTGGATATATTCACACCCTGCGCAATGGGTGGAATTATAAATGATGAAACTATTCCGAAATTCAGATGCAAAATAATAGCCGGCGCAGCCAACAATCAGCTAGAAAAAGAGAGAAAGCATGGAAAAGATCTGCTTGAAAAGGGAATATTATATGCTCCCGATTATGTTATAAATGCCGGCGGGCTGATAAATGTTTACAACGAACTGCAAGGCTATAACCGTGATAAAGCATTGGCGCAAGCCGAAGGGATATATAATATATTATCAGAAGTACTTGATGTGGCGGAAAAAGAAGGAGTACCGACTCCGGTTGCATCAAACAAGTACGCAGAGGAACGGATTCAGACCATAAGAAAACTGAAAAAAACTTATGTCGGTCAAAAGAATCTCGGAGAGATCAGTAACCGAACGGGAAGAAATTAGCTAAATATGAAAACGAACAGAAGAAAATCAAGAGAGCTGGCGTTACAAACGCTTTATGCGTTCAATATGCAAAATGAAGGCAAAGAATCAAAACCTGTTAAGATGGATGATTTGAAAACTGAACTGATATTTAAAAGAAATGTAAAGCAGGTCGTAGCGGAATATGCGTCTGATCTGATCGATATAGAACGGAAACACCAACGAAAAATAGGTAATATTCTTGCCGCTACTTCAGAAAATTGGGATATTGATCGGCTTTCTCAGGTAGATAAGGCGCTGCTGCGAATAGCGATTGGAGAACTTCTCTATTTTCCGGATGTACCGGTAAAGGTAGTTATAAACGAAGCGCTCGAAGTGGCACGAATGTTCAGCACCGATGAAAGTGTTTCATTCATCAACGGTATACTTGATAAAGTCAGCTCCAAATGGCGAAAAAATAATGTCGATAAAAAAGCAGGAGAAGTTGTCAAAAGTTGAGAATCGGTTTGATATCGGATATCCACTCAAATCTCGAAGCACTTTCCGCCGTACTGTCACGATTAGAAAATATGAGTGTGGACAAGGTTATTTGCCTCGGTGATATTGTAGGGTATGGAGCAAATCCGGTGGAATGCATTAAATTGGTAAAGGAGAATTGCGATGTCGTATTAGCCGGCAATCACGATTTTGCCGTAGCCGGGAGTGAATCGGTTTCATGGTTCAGTCAAGACGCATTGGATTCAGTGAATTGGACAAAAAATATCATAGATGATGATATGTCGCAATATCTTTCGTCCCTTCCATTAACTTATGTAGAAGCGGATGTAGTTTATGTACACGGAACTCCCCATAAACCTGAAAAGTGGAGTTATATTGTTTCAATGGAAGACGCACTTTACGAATTCAGGTATTTTAAAGGAAGTTTAGCGTTTGTGGGACATTCACATGTAGCCGGCATTTATTGTCATGACGGCAGTTCGGGTGAAATGGAATTAAATCTAAAAAAGACTAAACGCTATATTGTTAATGTCGGAAGTATAGGACAGCCTCGCGATGGAAACTCCGATGCCGCATTTGCCGTATATGACGATGATAGCAAAAAAATCAATATTGAGAGAGAACCGTACGATTTAGAATCAGCGGCACAAAAAATATTTGATGCAAACCTTCCGGACTACCTTGCGAGTAGACTTTCACAAGGTATATAGCGGAATAAGAATAAGGATAATTTTTATATAATTATGGGTAATGTTTTAACAGCTATTTTCGGGACCAGCTCAGATCGAGTTGTGAAAAAACTCACGAAAGATGTGGACCAGATCAATTCGTTCTTCGAAAAATTGCATGACGTACCGGATGATTACTTTCCAAAGAAAACGGCTGAATTCAAAGAATATGTGACCGGGAAAAGTAACGAGGCTGCCGATGCGGTGAAAGATGAAGAGCTGTCGGCTGATGAATTGCGCGAAGTAAGAGTCGAAGCGGAAGGTGAGGCTTTGGAAGAGATCCTTCATGAAGCGTTTGCGATAGTTAAGGAGGTTTGTCGAAGGCTTGTAGGTGAGATTTGGGTCGTAGTAGGTCAGAAAGCCAAGTGGGAGATGGTT
>CBDUTM010000187.1:0-4516 GCA_965369985.1 uncultured bacterium
CATCCTTATCCTTGCTATGCCAACCTGGTCAAGAACTTGGAAGTTATCTCTCCACATCACTGCAAAAAGGAATTGGTATTGTATTCAGTCTTGTTTCGGTTTTCACTTCAACCCTGATCATCCTGTTCATGACCTTTTTCTTTCTAAAAGACCAGAGAAGTATAAAAAAGAATCTTATCGGTATGGTACCTAACAGATTTTTCGAGATGTCTCTTGTAATGGTCTACAGGATTGAAAACCAGCTCGGAAGCTATATTAGAGGTGTTCTTCTCGATGGACTGATAGTGGCTATTCTCAGTTCTATCGGATTGGCTTTCCTTGGAATTCCTTTTTTCTATATTGTGGGAATTATTGCCGGACTCACTAATATGATACCCTATATGGGACCGCTCATTGGCGCCACTGTGGCAATTATTGTTGCCCTCATGTCAAACCACCCTGCGGGCCTGGTGATCATCCTCTGGATAGCTATTTTGTTTGCTATTGTACAGTTGATAGATAACATACTTATCACGCCGATCGTTGTATCAAATGCAGTGGACCTGCATCCGCTTGTTGTGATGATAGTTGTTCTGATTGGAGGCAGTTTACTCGGCGTAACAGGATTGATTTTTGCTATTCCACTCACCAGCATCCTCAAAGTTGTGATGGAGGAATTAGTTAAGGGGCTTAAGAGTTACCGTATAGTCTGAAAAGTTAAAACTCCGCTACCTCCCAGCTATGCAGCCTATTCTCCGTGAAGTAAATATAATAGTATTGATTTCTGGCAGATCGATATACCCAAAGCTCGTAATTTGTGGGTCCGTCGGTAACGTAATACTTGTATGAAGGCATCCCCCACATCCGTAATACTCTTTCTTTATCTACTCCTGCTAAAAGTCTGTCGGCAAGATGTCGCTTATTTTGAGCCATTATTTCCGCATGCCGTATTTTTCCGGCGCTGATCTTCTCCTTGGCGATAGCCTCTTCAACAAAAGCGATCTGGAGGTCCGCTTTTTTCCGCATTTCACGATTATATTTTCCTGCCCGTTCGAACGAATCCTTTGCATATATGTAGGAGTTTCTATTGAGCGCCTCTACACCTTCCAAAAACGCTATCCTTGCTATCTTACTGTAGGCTATCTCGACTTCCCTGCTTAGAGTAGGATTCATCTCCAAAACCCTGATCAGTACTCCCTCGGCAGCCCGAACTTTTTCCTCTTCGATCAAGAGTTTGGATTTTGTCAGCAGCATTTCAGAGATCGCGATTCTGACAGCGTCAGACAAACTACTGTCTATAAACTCCGCCCTAAGAAGCCATCTCTCCGAATTAGCAAATTCCCAATCCGCATGCGCTTTTAATCCCATTCCAAAGTAATTTTGCGCTAATTCTTTCTTTCGTGTTATTATCTTTCGGGCTAAATCAAAATCATTTTGGTTCATTTCTTCAATTCTGTTGTATAACCGGAGTGCTCCCTCAAAATTATTATCTCTTTGTGAATTAAAAGCTCTATCGTAAAGTTCAGATGGAATATGTTTGTCCGCTTCGGTGATCTGATGCCGAGCTCGATCTGCTCGGGGATGACTGGGATGGAGTCTCAAAAACTCTGTATATTTACTCCTCGAGTCAATAAACCTTCCGCTTTTATATAGCTTTTCAGCATCATCGCCAACTGATCTTCTACCTCCGAATATCATTCCAAGTGTAATAGTAGCTCCAAAATGTGAAAGATCTAACTCTGAAAATTGAGCAATACCTTCCGGATCTTCAAGATCCTTAACCCTTAAATCCGTGAATTTGAACTCAAATCCTAAACCTACCCGGGACGATTCATGGCTTCTGATCAAGAACTGTGCTCCGATTCCTATGCCGAGCGGATTGGCTGAACCTTTCAGATAGGAAGAGCCTACCTTACTCCGATATATATCAGCGTTAGCGATCCCATATGAGATCTGACCGTATAAAATCATCCGGGTGCCCAACGTATAATTAAATGTCTCGTTGATGTTCAGCTCTACTACTCTCGGTGAAAGCGTTGCGGTTCCCTTGAAATCGAGAGCCGGCTGAGGAAATGCAGAAGAAAGTTCATTAAAACCGATTGACGTTACGTAATTGACGGAAAACCCGGTGAGTATATCCACCATACTCTGCTTCCAGATATATCTCATGAAGTTAAATTTTGCAAAATCAAGAGTATATACAGAAGCCGATCGGGAAGTGCCTACTCCTTCAATACTGGCATAATTGAAACTCTCCACCCCCACTTTCAGATCAAATACGGTGAGAGTGAACGGAGTTTGATAAGTATTTCGCTTAAAACCGAAAAATTGAGCACTCGCCGATGAGTACGAAATAGTGGTAAATGCTAATAAAATGAGTATTATATGGAAAATACGCTGATTCAATGTTTTATCTTTGACCATAATTTTTCGACCTATCCTTAATAATATCAGCATTTAACATAAAATATACAACTTTTATCCTGCCGACCTTGATTTAATCTGCTCAATCGGATAACTTGAACTGACAAATGTTTAGAATAATTTAAGGTTCACTCTTGAACATCATATTTGGGATTCTTTTCTGGATAGTATTAATAACGGGTGTGGCGGTAACACCCATCGGATTTCCGGGTACATTCATTATTGCCGTTTCTGTGTTGATCTTTGATATTCTGATGGATTTTGAAGGCTTTAATTCAGCATTGATATTTTTTTTATTCGCTCTCGCGATCCTGATGGAAATTCTTGAAGCCTCGTTATCGGGGTATATGGCAAAGCGGTTCGGCGGTTCAAAATTTGCCATAATCGGAGCAATTGCCGGCGGATTGATAGGTGCCATTTGGGGAACAATAATCTTTCCGGTTGTCGGAACTTTAATAGGAGCCTTCATCGGCGCATTTAGCGGAGCATTTCTTGGCGAATATTTCTTATCTCGTGATTTTGACCGTTCTCTGCTTGCTGGAATTGGGGCATTCATTGGGGCCATCGGCGGCAAAACTATGAAAACTATAGCAGCTGTTGCTATGGTAGTTACTGTAGGATTCTATTACTTTTAAAAAATGAAAAAAATCCTCACAATTTCACTGGCTTATTTCCTTTATTTTAATCTGTCACCAATAAATGTTTTCCCCTCAGAACCGGGGATATTCACTATCGCTCGATTGCAATACGGCGGAGGTGGCGATTGGTATTCCGACCCGAGCAGCCTTCCGAACCTACTGCGGTTTATCGACAGTAATACAACTTTGAGGACCGATTCCAGAGAGGCACGAGTTAAGGTAGAGAGTGAAAATTTGTTCCGATATCCTGTTCTTTATATGACAGGTCATGGAAACATCAGATTTACAAAAACTGAATCAGCAAGATTGCGGGACTATCTCACCTCCGGCGGCTTTCTATTTGCCGATGACAATTACGGAATGGACGCTTCATTCCGCAGAGAGATAAGGAAAATTTTCCCTGACAAAGACCTGGTTGAACTTCCAAAATCTCACGGAATTTTTCGGATACATTTCAATTTTCAGAACGGATTACCTAAAATTCATGAGCATGATAATAAGCCCGCTCGGGCTTTTGGAATTTTTCACGAAGGAAGACTCGTTCTCTTCTATAGCTACGAAAGTGACCTCGGAGACGGTTGGGAAGATGCCTCGGTTCATGGAGATTCCGAAGAACGTCGTGAGGCAGCTTTAAAAATGGGAACGAATGTGATAATTTGGGCATTAACACATTAGGAAGATGAAAAAAGACAACATCATATCATTGAAAATAAACGAATTCAGAACTGTGTTAGCAGATAACCGTCTGCGGTTGTTCTCTCTAATTTTTCTGAACCTAATTCTCATGTCAGCTTTTCTCGTCCTGTTTCTTGAGGGTGTATTCTGGTTCGGGAACTTGGTCCGATGGTCTATTATGACAAGTTTCGTCCTCGGGATACTTTTTTCGATAGCACTGATATTCAGGATACTTCAGCAGACGAAAGAGGGTAAATACGCGGGCAGTTCTGATGAGGATATAGCCCGAAAGATCGGCTCGGATAATCTGCAGATCAAAGACAATCTCCTTAATGCCTTACAGCTGATGAAATTGACAGATGCGGACGGATATTCAAAAGATCTCATTAACGAATCAATTAACGATGCTGAAAAATCGCTTTCAAAAGTATACGTGAATGATTCCGTTGACAGATCTATTCAGAATAAACTCACCAAGACCTTAATCGTGGCATCACTCATAATTTCGCTGTTCTTTTGGTTATCACCACAACGACTGAGCGAAGCAGCGCTGAGGCTCACAATGCCGAATAAAAGTTTTAATCCTGCGCTACCGTTCGAAGTCAGAGTTATTCCGGGAGATTTGGAGGTTATTAAAGGGGATACCCTCCGACTAGCTGCTACTGCCTCAGGAATGCTGATCCCTTCTGAAATGCTCATCGAAATAGAAAACAGATCCGGAGTAAATTCTCACGCTATGAAAGCCGAAAACGATAATCGTTTTCAATTTGAAATTCCAGGCGTAGCAGAAAGTTTCAATT
>CBDUTM010000188.1:0-4501 GCA_965369985.1 uncultured bacterium
ATCGTCATCGACTACAAGAATATTTCCTCCACTATCGGTCATAAGTAATAAATATAACGATTTTTAGGGATAAAAGTACAATAATAGTGTCCGAATACGAACATTATATGTTCATTAGTGAACACCTATTAGCACGAAAAAATAAATTAAATTATGCTTATGTACTGTAATAACACGTAGATATATTACGTTGGCACTCTTCTTGCCATAACTTTTGTAAACAATATTCACGTAAATAGCGTCAGGAATATATATGGACAGAAAAATAGAAAAGAAAAAATGGACACCGAAAAAAATAACCTTACTAACATCGGTGGGTGGATTTGCGATATTTGCTCTTTACACTCTGCTCTTTGGATTTAATGACAGCATGCTGAATGTAGAAGTGGATAAAATTTCCATTTCAGACGTAACGATAGGGGGATTTCAAGAGTTTATTCCGGTTACAGGCAGAGTCAAACCAATAAGAACGATCTACCTTGATGTTATTGAAGGAGGAAAGGTCGATTCACTATTTATTGAGGCCGGAACATTTGTTGAGAAGGGACAGAAAATTCTTCGCTTGAGCAATTCAAATCTAATGCTTGATATGTTGAATCGTGAGGCTCAGTTATTCGAGCAGATCAATAATCTAAGGAACACCCGGCTTGCCTTGGAACAAAACAAATTAAATCTTCGGCAGCAGCTTCTTGATCTCGACTATCAGATAGTGACTTTGAAACATAGTTATGATCGGAACGAAGTTATGCATAAAAAGGGTTTGCTTTCTCAAGAAGAATATGACAGAGTGAATGACGAGTACTCATACTTACTTAAGAAACGAGTTCTGACGTTCGAATCACACAAGCAGGACTCCCTTCTCAGATTGGTTCAGGTGGATCAATTGGAATCATCTGTAAGACGGATGCAGAATAGCCTGGAGATGGTAAAACTTAATCTTGAAAATTTGGCAATTAAGGCGCCGATAAGCGGACAGCTAACATCACTAAATGCGGAACTCGGTGAATCCAAGAGCAGAGGGCAAAGATTAGGACAGATAGATGTATTGGACGGTTTCAAGGTTACAGTGGATATTGATGAATTCTATCTTTCTCGAATAGATTTGGGTCAACAGGGAAAATTTAAATTCGCCGAAAACACTTACCCCCTTAGTATTAAGAAAATTTATCCGGAAGTCGAAAATAATAGATTCGAGGTCGATATGGTATTCTTAGAAGCCGAACCCGAAGGGATTCGTAGAGGACAATCAGTACGAATACGCCTTGAATTAGGTGATTTAACAAATGCGATGCTTTTACAACGAGGTGGATTCTATCAAGAGACAGGCGGAAGATGGGTTTACGTTTTAGATGAATCGGGCGATTTTGCTGTAAAAAGAGATGTGAAACTTGGAAGACAGAACACAGAAGTATATGAAGTATTGTCAGGACTAAGCGATGGAGAACGAATAATTACATCTTCCTATAGCAATTTTGGAGATGTTGAAAGATTGATATTAAAAAAATAACTGAAACTTATAATTATTTTGGAGTAATAAAATGATAAAAACAAGAAATTTAAAAAAGATTTACACTACAGAAGAGATCGAAAGTACAGCGCTGAACAACGTTAATATTGATATCGGAACAGGCGAATTCGTTTCTATAATGGGTCCCTCAGGGTGTGGTAAATCCACACTTCTGAATGTGCTGGGATTGCTAGATAATCCAACGGATGGGGAATTCTTTTTCCTAGATACCGAAATATCAAAACATACTGAACGAGAACGAGCAAATATCCGGAAAGAAAATATTGGATTCGTTTTCCAGAGCTTCAATCTGATTGATGAACTTACGGTATTTGAAAACGTTGAACTACCTCTTCTTTATCTCGGCAAGTCCACTTCCGAACGAAATGAGAGAGTGGAAGAAGTTTTAGAGCAAATGAAGATATCTCATCGTAAAAATCATTTCCCGCAACAGCTATCAGGCGGACAGCAGCAAAGAGTTGCAGTTGCCCGGGCTGTAGTGAGTAAGCCGAAGTTAATATTAGCCGATGAACCGACAGGGAATCTTGATTCGACTAATGGCGATGAAGTAATGAAAATGTTATCCGATCTACACGAAGCGGGTACAACTCTTGTGATGGTGACTCATTCACCGGCTTATGCAGAATATGCACAGCGGATCATTCATCTTTTTGACGGAAATGTAGTTATTGAAAATATAAATGAGGAATTCCGTGTATAAAACATATTTGAAAATAGCTCTAAGAAACCTTCTGCGTCATAAAGGATATTCGTTCATCAATATAGTAGGATTTTCGATCGGCATGGCATCCGCATTGCTCATAATGTTATATGTGTGGCATGAAACCAGCTACGATCAATTCCATGAAAATAAGGAAAACATTTACAGAGTAATTCTACATGGACGATTTAATGACACAGAAATGCATTCTGCCCACACAAATCCACCGATGGCATCGACCATGGTGAGCGAATTCCCTGAAATATTGAGGAGTGCGAGACTTTATAAAGCACCGACTGGAGATATGACAGTCGGACGCGGAGAAAACAAGTTTATAGAAAAGAACTATTTCTACGCTGACTCCAATCTATTTGATATATTTTCAATACCGTTTATTTTAGGCGACCCTGGAACTGCCCTGACCTCCCCAAATAGTGTGGTGATAACAGAAAAAATCGCAAACAAGTACTTTGGCGACGAAAATCCTATCGGTAACGTATTAACATTTAACGATGTGGAAGAATATAAGGTAACCGGAGTTGTAAAAGAGTTGCCTGAAGCATCGCACTGGCATTTTGATTTATTGGCCTCAATGATGTCACTCCCTGTAAGCCGTTCCACTCAATGGATGAGTGCCTTTTTATATTCTTATGTTGTATTAGATGATGGTGCTTCACCCGAGCAACTTGAGGCTAAATTCCCCGCCCTTATAAAGAAATACATGGGAGCATCCATAAGCGCTTTCGTTGGTATGTCATACGATGAGTTCAGCGCCGCAGGTAACGGACCCCGATTCGCTTTACAGCCTATTCAAGATATTCATCTTCATTCTGAATTATCACAGGAAATAGAACCGAACGGAAATATTCTCTATATTTACATATTCAGCATAATAGTGTTATTTATAATAGTGATTGCGAGTATCAACTTCATGAATCTTGCCTCGGCACGCTCGATAAACAGAGGAAAAGAAGTTGGTATCAGAAAAGTTTTGGGTTCTGACAGAAAACAGCTGGTGAGTCAGTTCCTTTTGGAATCTGTCATAATGAGCTTAATATCATTTCTACTAGCCGTAGCTCTTGTTGAGTTTTTATTACCATTGTTTGACAATGTAACCGGGATAAATTTACCCGCACTTCCGTGGAATAATATTTATTTGTTCGGAGGTCTCATCAGCATAGTAATAATAATTGGGATCTTTGCGGGAGGCTATCCGGCATTCGTCCTTTCCTCTTTTAAGCCCGTTGATACGTTAAAAGGATTTTCCAAGGGCGGCATCAAAGGAGGAAATTTTAGAAGCTCACTTGTGGTATTCCAATTTACCATTTCAATCATACTGATTGTCGGGACTCTGATAGTAAATAATCAATTGGAGTATGTGCAAAACCAACAGCTGGGATTTGACAAAGAGCAAGTTCTCGTAATTCCAAGGATAAATGCAGTAGGCTCACAAGTAGAATCATTTAAAAGACAGCTATTGAAAGATCCTAATATTATCAGTGCAACAGTTTCATCCAGCCTTCCCGGAATTGAAAATTTCAATAATTGGATTTTTAAAGAGGTTGGATCAAGAACCGACGACTCCCGTGCTATGGATCAATTTTTTGCTGACGTAGACTTTCTCAGTACAATGAAAATTAATATAATTGATGGTAGACTTCCGTCGCGGGATATTCCCTCCGATACCAATGCAATAATATTAAACGCTGCCGCCGTAAAGGATTTTGGATGGGATGAACCGATCGGTAAACAGATGGAAATGACATTACCAAGCGCTCAATACACGGCAACGGTGGTTGGAGTTACTGAAAATTATAATTATGAATCGCTACACCAAGAAATTCAGCCTCTTGTTATGGCGTTGCGTTACAGACCTGTTTATTTAAGTGTGAGAATTGGTTCTTCTAATATCAAAAGCACCGTGAAGTACATAAATGAACAGTGGAATGGATTTACGAACAGTAAACCATTCGATTATTCATTCCTTGATGAAGATTTTGACAGGCTTTATCAATCTGAAGAATTAACCGGGAGATTATTTTCCATCTTTTCAATAATCGCGATCTTTATCGCATCACTGGGATTGTTCGGACTGGCTTCTTTTACCGCTCAACAGCGCACAAAAGAGATCGGTGTAAGGAAGGTTTTAGGCGCTACGGTAGCGAGCGTAGTGGCTCTTCTGTCTAAAGATTTTTTAAAGTTGGTAGCTATTTCAACACTGATCGCCTGGCCGATCGCATTCGCTTCGGCGATCTCTGTCGCGCCGTATCCGA
>CBDUTM010000189.1:0-4479 GCA_965369985.1 uncultured bacterium
CCTTCAGTCTGACAGGCTTGAATTTCATAAAGAATACGCAGAGAAGCTCTTTGACGATGGAATCGCCTACAGGTGTTACTGCTCTGAAGAGGAACTTGATGCCGCGAGAAAAAAAGCATTAGCAGAAGGAAGTCAGCCAAGATATAACGGAATGTGCAGAGAAATTTCAAGTTCAGAAGAAAAGAAAAAGATTGATGAAGGAATAAAACCGGTATTACGGTTTAAAGTGAGAGAAGGGTCGGTAACTTTTAACGACATGATCAAAGGCGAGATCAGTTGGGACCTTTCCAACATAGGAGACTTCGTAATAATTCGCTCCAATGGGATGCCGTCCTATAATTTCGCTGTGGTCGTGGACGATGCTCTGATGAAAATAAGCCACGTAATTCGAGGAGAAGGACACGTTTCAAATACGCCAAAGCAAATTCTTCTTTATGAAGCGCTTAATTTTGATATACCGAATTTTGCCCACACTGCCACAATATTGAACAAAGAGAAAAAGACACTTTCAAAAAGAAACGGGGCTGTTTCTATCAAGCGTTACAGGGAAGATGGTTATCTGCCGGAAACATTGATAAACTATCTCAGTTTGCTTTCATGGTCTTCAGAAAGCGGAGACGATATTATTGATATGGATCGGCTTATAAGTGAGTTTAGTTTCTCCCGGATGTCATCTTCGGCAGCTGTGTTTGATGATGACAAACTAACATGGATGAACGGGCAGTATATCCGGGCATTAAGCAAAGAAGATTTGATGGAGATATCGATTCCATATCTTCAATCGGCGGGGTATTCTACCGACGATAGGGAAAAAACATTATTAATTGTTGAAGCGGTGAAGGGAAATTTATCAACGCTGTCTGAAATAGCAAATTATGCGTCACTATTCTATGATTCTGACTATACGCCCAAAGGTGATGAGGAAGCGGAGATTATGCAAAATGAAGATTCTCAGCGTATATTCAAAAGTTTTCTGTCGATCGCAGGAGAGTTTGATCAACTCAGCGAAGAGGATTTTCGTTCTATCATGAAATCGGTTCAAGAAGAGACCGGACTTAAGGGGAAAAATCTTTGGATGCCTGTTAGAATAGCTTTAACGGGTCAGAACCATGGTCCGGAGCTGCAGAAGTTGGCGGAATATTTCGGTAAAGATGAAGTTTTATCACGTTTTAATATTGCCCTTGGAATAGAATGAAGTCACTGACTTTAAAAGCTTATGCAAAAATTAATGTTGGTCTTCGGATAACAGGTCAGCGGGATGACGGTTATCATTCCATAAAAACCCTTTACCAGACAGTGAATATCTATGACGAGGTAAAATTAAATCTTAAAGACGAACAAGGGGTTACGTTCAATTGGGAGGGAGAAAGGGTACCCGATGGAGACGATAATATTTGTAGCAAAGCGGCAAACTCTTTTTTTAAATTCATCGGAGAAGAAAAGGGCGTAAACATAGAACTTGAGAAGACACTACCTGTTGGTTCGGGCTTGGGTGGCGGAAGCAGTGATGCCGCTTGTGTGATTCGGGGACTCAATGAGCTGTTAGACGCAAAACTAAGCATAAAAAATATGGAGGAAATCGCGTCTGAATTAGGAGCGGATATACCGTTTTTTATTCGAGGTGGTTGTCAGTATGCTGAAGGAATTGGTGATGAATTAAGCCCGGGTGAGCTAAGTGAAGAATGGGTTTTGCTTCTTGTCGTTCCGGATATACATATCGATACATCGTGGGCATATGAAGGCATACATCCTTTGAGCTTGACAAGGAATATTAATGACGTTAATTTAGCAAGTTTCCCCCATAATGGGGATGCAAAAAACAGGAATATGTTCAGGAATGATTTCGAGCCTCTTGTATTTTCGAAATATCCTGAAATAGGCGACATAAAGAAAGGCCTGCTGAGATCAGAAGCGGAGTTTGCTTCACTATCCGGATCAGGTTCGGCGGTATACGGGCTTTATGAAACGACCGAAAAGGCTGAAGAGGCGATGAAATTGGTAAGCAGGGAACATAAGAGTTGGGTGTTAACATTGGTGAGAGAAGGCGCACTTTGACATGATTGGGGTGTGGCCAAGTGGCAAGGCACAGGGCTTTGGTCCCTGGATCGCAGGTTCGAATCCTGCCACCCCAGCAATAAAAAAATTGGACTAATGGAAAAGAATTTTCAAATATTTAGTGGAAGATCAAATCTTTCTTTAGCGGAAGGAATTGTAAAATATCTCGGTCAACCTTTGGGGAATATTGAGATAGTTGAATTCAAGGATGGTGAAATATACGTTAAATTTCATGAAAATATCCGGGGGAGCGATGTTTTTATCATCCAGTCAACAAATCCGCCCGCAAAAAATTACCTTGAGCTATTCTTAATGATAGATGCTGCCAGACGAGCGTCTGCGAAAAGGATAACCGCTGTAATTCCATATTATGGATACGCACGGCAGGACAGGAAAAATACTCCGAGAGTGGCATTATCGGCAAAACTTTTCGCCAATATGGTTACAGTTGCAGGCGCAAACAGGGTAATGGCGATGGATTTGCACTCTCCGCAGATACAGGGATTCTTTGATCTGCCGGTCGATCATCTTTACTCATCCATCGTACTGCTGGATTATCTTAGGACGAAAGACTATTTGAAGAATGCTGTGGTTATGGCACCTGATATTGGCGGTATCAAGATGGCACGCGCATACGCCCGTCGTTTAGATCTTGACCTTGCAGTTATTGATAAGCGGAGAGAATCGGCGAATAAATCAGAAGTGATGAATATAATCGGTGATATAGATGGGAAGGTTGTGATCATGTTAGACGACCTGGTAGATACTGCCGGAACGTTGATCAATGCAGCCGAAGCCGCCATGGAACGGGGAGCCACCACGGTCTATACGATGGCGACACATCCTGTTCTATCCGATAGAGCGTTAGAGAGAATAGAAAAATCGGCTATACAAAAACTTATAGTAACGGATACAATTCCGTTACCGGAGGATTATAAGTCTACTAAATTAGAAATTGTTTCGGTAGCCAATATATTTGGCGAGGCAATTAAAAGAATACATGAAGAACGGTCTATCAGTAAATTATTTGATGGGCAGGATTATTGAAATCAGTAAGGAGCTAAGAAATGGCTAATGATGTACTTAACGTTGAAACACGAGAATTAAAACGTACAAGCGAATTAAATTCAGCGAGACGAAATGGGAAAATTCCGGGTATTTATTACATTGCCGGGAGTGAACCAGTTAAAATAGAGATAAATGAACGTGACCTGAACACTATAATTGCTTCGGGAAATGTTATTATTAATATGAAATTGGCGAATGAAGATGATAAAAAAGTTGTTATTAAAGATGTTCAAATACATCCCGTAACCGATAAGATCTTGCATGTAGACCTGATGGGTATCAGAATGGACAAAGAGATTGAAGTTCATATTCCGATTCATTTTGAAGGTATTCCCGAAGGAGTAAAAATGGGAGGTATCCAGCAATCTACGTTGAGAGAATTATTAATTAGAGGATTACCCGCAGAGTTACCTGACGTCATTAATGTTGAAATAGCAGATCTTGAAGTCGGTGATTCAATTCATGTAAAAGATATAGATGTGCCGGGCGTGACTGTCGTAACTGATGAAGAACTCGCAGTGGTCTCCGTAGTAACTCCGAAGATAGTAGAAGAAGTTGTGCTTGAAGAGGAACTGGAAGAAGGAGTTGAAGGCGAAGAAGGCGAAGAAGGCGAAGAGGGTGAAGGCGAAGAGGGCAAAGCAGAAGAAGGCGAGAAAAAAGATGGAGACAAAAAATCTTCTGATGATTCAGAAGAGTAATTTGAATCTGTTTATATTTTGAAATGTTTAATAGGCTTAGGGAATCCGGGAACAGAATATGAAGATACAAGACATAATCTGGGTTGGATGGTAATTGACAAAATTGCGGAACAGAAAAAATTGTCGTTTAAAGCGGGAAAAGGAAACTACTTCGAGGCAAAAGACAGGAGCGGTACTTTTCTGCTTGTAAAGCCCACAACTTATATGAACGATAGCGGAATCGCTGTTGAACACGTTTATAGCCAATATGGATTATCGTCTTCTGAATTGCTTGTAGTGTATGATGATTTGGATCTACCGTTAGGAACCGTGCGGATAAGAGAAAGTGGTGGAGCAGGCGGTCACCACGGCATGGAATCGATTATTTACCATCTTCGGACGGAGAAGTTCCCTCGAATAAGACTCGGTATAGATGTAGAAAAAAAAGGCACGGATGATAAGGATTTTGTGCTTTCTACATTTGAGGAAGGGCAATCCGACGAAGCAAAAAATATGGTAGAAATTGCGGTAAACGGGGCGATGGAATTTATTTATGGCGGTATAAAAAAAAGTATGAATAAATATAACAAACATGAAAACAAAAATATGATCAACAGGGAGGAAAATTAGACTTGGAGATTCCGGGACTTGTAGAATTTGCACCGTGGTTTGGAGTAGG
>CBDUTM010000190.1:0-4479 GCA_965369985.1 uncultured bacterium
CCTTATCATTATCACCTTTTCCTGAAGCAAAAATTTGATTTGAATTAATGCTGATGCCGATAATCAATATTGATAAGACAATAAACTTTATTTTACTCATTTTACACTCCTTTTTCCGGCGTCAGCCAAGATAATGTCAATAAACGAAATAAGCAAGAATTCCCAGAAGTATCAAAACTATACCTGTAACACTTTTTTCATTATGCTCTAAAAAATGCCAATTAAGTTTCGCGGCTCCCCTCAATCCGAGGTCAACTAAAAGAATCATTCCTAAAATACTAACTATAAGATAAACGAGTGAAACTGTAATGATTCCAGGCCACCCATATAAAGCTGCCGAAAGATAATAAACCTCTATTTCAACGCAAGGAGAGAAAAACATCGCCGCACTGAGAGATAAAATTATTGCGGTTTTTGAATTATTCCCTACAATATTTTCTGTTCCATGACTGTGGGAATGAGAATGCTTTAAGCCTGATATTATATACAGTGTTCCCAATCCAAAAAATATAAATGGCACTATTATTCTAAAAGTGGATTCATAAGCATCCGAAAGGCTAAAACCCAACATACCGACAACTATACCGATAAGAATAGTGCTTGCCGTATGAGCAAAACCTGCTATTGCCGTGGCGGTCAGTGTTTCCCTTCTTGACCAATTCTCTGATTTACTGATCGCTACCAAAGGAAGCCAGTGATTAGGAATGGACGCATGTATCGCGCTCAGCACCAAACTTCCTATAAATAGTTGAATCATCTTAGATCATAAGAGTCGCTCAATCAGGCGATGGCGGCTCGATTATATTTTCTGCAGAAATCTTGGGAGGTTTCAAAATTGATGTAACTATCGAAATGGTTAATATCAAGGCAACAACACCTAAAGCGATTGGTATAGGTATTTCAATAATATCTGAAAGAATCATCTTGACACCCACAAACGCTAATACTATACCTAGCCCGTATTTCAGATAATGAAACATTTCGAGAACACCGGATAAAGCAAAATACAGCGCTCTTAATCCCAGAATTGCAAACACGTTTGAAGTGTAGACTATAAAAGAATCAGTAGTTATGGCAAATATTGCTGGAATGGAATCCACCGCAAATGCAAGATCCGTAACTTCAACTACCAGAAGTACGATTAATAATGGCGTAAACATCCTTTTCCCATCAATTGTAACCATAAACTTGTCTTCATGATACTCTTTAGTAATAGGTAAGAATTTTTTCGCCAATTTTATTACCGGATTTTTTCCCGGGTGTACACTTATTCCCTCCGCTACGGCCATTTTTATTCCGGTATACACTAAAAATGCTCCAAGAATATATATGACCCAGTGAAAATTGCTTATAAGCACTGCTCCCACCGCTATAAGAACGCCTCTCATGACAAGAGCGCCGAGAATACCCCAATATAAAACCTTATGCTGGTATTTTGTTGATACTCCGAAGTAATTGAATAATATAGCGAAGACGAAAATATTGTCTACACTTAAAGATTTTTCGATGAGATACCCTGTAAGAAATTCCAGAGCGGATTGATATCCGAACCAATAATATACTCCAACATTGAATGTTAAAGAGGTGACTATCCAAGCCAGGCTCCAATAGAGAGCAGATTTCACAGAAATAACTTTGGATTTACGATGGAATACGCCAAGGTCCAGGGCTATTAGGACTAGTATTAGTACATTAAATCCTACCCACCATGTTAAACTATGTGTCACTTACTGTTCCTCATTATAAAATTTATTCCTCATTCCAACCGGAAATTTTGGTATCTCATTGGTATTCGTCAAATAAACTATCGATACAGCAGACTAATTAAATCATTAGAAATTTAATTTGCACTAAATAATTAGGATTATTGATTACATATGTTCTATTTCTTATATTTTTAATGAAAGGCGATTAAAATGCAAATAAATAATTTTGAGTGAATCTAACCGATCCGCCGGGCATTCTGATTCGGAAAAGATCTTCAAAGCATATCTTAAGCTTGCAAGACTTACCGCTCACGACCTGAATAATACTCTGTTTCCAATATTAACCGGAGCAGAGTTAATCTTGGAAGACAGCACTGATTTGGAAGCTGTTAACGAAACCGCCTCTGATATAAAAGAGTCTTCTGAAAAGGCAATTGAGATATTAAAACATTTCATCAACGAAACTCAGTCTCTTGATCCGGAATGATTTTTAGTTTTCAAGAGTTTATATCCCAAAATGGGAGGCGGGCTATAAAATAGCCCGCCTTATTTTTCTGGTGTGTATTTTCGAGGTTATTCGAACTGAAGCTTATAAGTGTACCCTATCATTCCTCCTGGAATTGCGTGAGCGATCGCCGCTCCGTCAAAGACTGCTATGGAGAAATAATAATCATCATCCATATCATTGAATTGAATATCGGTTCCTGTATTACCCGTAACCAATTTCCTCTTCAATTCCAGATTCCATTTACCACCGGAATAATTATGATATGCCGCAACATCACCCCTGTCTCCTTCAAATGCCGAAACATATACACTCGGCAAGAGGATACTTGAAGTAAGAGAAAAATCACCGGGTGATAACCCGTTTCCATCTTCATCTGTTAGCGCCATTGTAGTCGTATCTATAGAAACGATCAGTTTTGCCGTTCCGGAAGAGATCTCTGAACCTAGAATCCAATTATAATCGGTGCGACCCGGTATCCAGTATTTAGGGACAGTGTATGATAACGTATCGCCTGACACGGTTATCACTTCGAGCGTTTGTTTGTTATTGCTGTAGCCGCCGCCCGTTTTAGGATCAGATTTTCTGCCGTTTCCGGTCGAAAATTGTAAATATTTATCGTCTAACAGGTTAGTTGGACCTGTTCTGACCCGTTTCCAATGCCACGTGTCACCCAATTCGCCTTCCGTATTATTCGCCATATATTCACCATGGCAAATAACTCCACAACCTTGAGTATTAAAATTTGCGATACTGTTATTAATGTTCCAGATTACCGCAAACTTATCTTCATACGCAGGATTTACACCGTATTCATCCGGCTCCTTCTTTGGCATTTGCATCCAACTATTTGCGGTTGAATTGAAGTACCAAGATTCACGTTGAAGCGATTCAGATGCGTCCCCTGTCCATTGGAAAAGAAAGTAGACGTCTGTATCCGTATACACGGATTTTGCCGTTACATTATATGTATCACCCACATATTCACTCCAAAAAATTGGAGTGTAGTTAGGAACATTTACATTTTCGAATGTAAGAGTCCTTGCGTCGGCCCATAAGGCATCCACACTGCCGTCCATTGTCGGAGCAGTAGCCACGCTCATTGACACGAGAGCGTTATCATCGTAAGTCGGTCCAGTTATCTTTTCCTCATCTTCACTGCAGGCACCAAGCCACAATCCCATTGTTGCTATTATTATTATATTTATCGTTTTATTCATCATTATTAACCTCTTTTCTTTCTTTATTTATGCATTACACATTAAATAAAACAAATTCTGTGCCAATATATTTGCGCGGATAAATAATACAAAAATAGTTACGATAAATAATTGATATTACTATATTTGTAATATTAATAAATCGAAATATAATTCTAACAAAATTGGCTTTAGATAACCGATTTTCTCATATATTAGAAAAATTAATTCCTATCTGCAATAATTCGGGGACAATTAAAATATGAAATGAATACCAATTTCGCATGATTATTACTTTGTGAAAACGGCTTTCAATCAGATAAGATTATGCTGAGGCATATTCTCTCTGAACTCCATCAAGAATCATATTAAATGCGGACATAGCTTCTTTCACGCTATCAATAATTTCGCTTTTTACATCCTCTCCAACTTCTTCGCTTGAGATGACATTACGCCATATTTCTGCGTGTAGAACGTCCACATCTTTATGGAGACTGAAATATTCTAACCCCTTTTCACCGCTGATTCCATAGTATTTCTTCAGACCATCTATCTTTGTACCTGCTATTTCGGGCACGCGAGATTCATAAGCGTACAGTGCGGCCGAACCCGCGAGATAGTGTCTATTCCGACAGATATCCATTAATATTTCCAGGGCCTTTTCAGTTTCTTCAAGAGAATTGGAATTTGTTATATCTTCTGTGGATAATGATAAAGCATTGGCGAAATTCAACCAGAGCATAGGGTGTGGCTTTTCAAAGTTTTCTTCTTCAGCAAGGTTTTCAAGAATAGATTGCCGGGTAACTAAATCTTCACAATTGGAATGAACGGCACTTAACATACGCGGGAACATATTAACAAATTTATAATATTGAACTGCGTATCCACGTAACGATTCGATAGAAAGCGCGCCCTCAGACCATGCCTGGTAAAATGGATGTTTTAAAAGATCTCTCTCCATAACTTCTTGGTCTATATCAGCCAATAGTTTAATATTATTCATGTTATTTCGTTCTCCCTCTTGATTTAGTATTTTCTGGCGTTAAATATCCTGAAATAAACCTAATCT
>CBDUTM010000191.1:0-4459 GCA_965369985.1 uncultured bacterium
CGGTGGAATGTTTACAGCATGGGCAGGACCGTGGGGTGTAAGCTTTACGGCAAATCTTACTCCGGATGATTCGACCGGACTTGGAGAATGGACAGAAGAAGCTTTCATTCAAGCGATCAGAACAGGTAAACATCAGGGACAGCCGAACGGACGAAGGATAATACCTCCAATGCCCTGGGAAATGTATAGGCATGCTTCAGACGATGATTTAAAGTCCATCTGGGCATATTTACAATCGATTCCGGCGGTCAGCAACAGTGTACCATTGCCCATACCTCCACCTGATATGCCTCAAAAGGAATAGTAAGACTGATTTAAGAAAAATTGCTATCGGTTTTCATAGTAATTCTAATGTTTTCGGATAGGGTGGATAACACCACTCCTTCCGAGACATCCTTTAGCCCAAATTTGGTTCAATTCTAAAAAACGTATGAGTTTCGGTACACGAAAAAAGTGTATCATAAACCTTCGTTTGTAGGACAAAAAACCACTGTCCCAAAAGCTAATTGTCAGAAACTCTCGATTTCGTGGGTTTGGCACTGCGAAATTGTGTGTCATAAGCGGAATATATCTACAGGATTCTAACCGAAAACTTCACACCTCTGAATAAGAAGCTGCTGCTGAATTCATCTCAGTACCGAAGATTATTAAAGAGAAAAAGTATATGAATATTTTACCAAAAGACTTTGTGATTCTGATCTTGGCGCTATCGGGATAGATTTTATGGTTTCATCGTTTAGCAGCTCGGAATAAACGAGAAACAGGTCGTTTCCTTCCTTGGGATTATAACGCAATCGGATATTTACGCTGAACTGATCGGTTTCTCCATTAAACTGAATAAACGCATTTCCTGAATACTGAGTGTTCAGCGCAGCTTTAGCTCGTAAGCGAAGGATATTACCGTTGAACTTTTCATCTCTGTCATCGAATCGCACTCTGTTGAATATATACGCTCCACCGAGCTCCAGATGTGGAGAGACATTCCACGAAGGCGAAATTTCGAATGATTGCCTCGTTCCATCGAAGAAACTTCCGAAACTGAAAGAGAAAGTAGTGCGGAGCTTCCTGCCAAACGGAGTTCCGTAATAGCCATTGATGGTGCTAAAATTATACTTCCCTATAGGGACGATAGTACTGTCAGAGAGTTCGAACTCCTCGTCCAAGAATTCGAAGGTCCTGTTAAAGTTAATGCCCGTAAATGCACCGGTTTTAAAACTGAGATCGAGAGAGGGACCAAAACTTGTTGATTCTTTAGCATTGTCAGAGTTACGAAGGAAGACTTCTCCATTAAGCCGGAACACATAATTATATAGCGATGAATTTTCATCGAATATTTTTCCATAAAACAGACTATTCCCGAACCGTTTAAAATCTTCGCGGGTGACAAAACCTATTCCGGGTTTATAATCTGATGCTGACCAAACATAGGACAGATCGTAACCTAATCCGGTGTTCCTTCTCCGTTTCAACGATGCCCGAACTCTCGCTGTTTTATCGAAACTACTAATTCCGGCATCAGACAACGTATCATCAAAAGATCGGGCAAGAGCGAACGAAAAGTAATCATCATTCATTATCCGATAGACTCCGTCGATACCTACCGATACGTTATTCATGTTTCGATCAAATTTTGTGCTTCGATCATTGATCCGCGTGGTCAACATACCGCCAAGAAAAGAATTTTCGTTGATGACATTTCGGCGCATCCTTAGAACACTGAAATTTTCAGCCGGAAGCTCGTCACTCTCTGCCGTCTGCATATTGATGGCGCCCAGATCCCATTTGCCGACTCTTCCCACCAACCGTGCACCACCCAGCAATCGAACAGGATCGCCGTCTTCTGTCAGACCGATCCTCCTGCTATAAAACAGACTTGTGGGACCGCCTGTCTCAAAATTGAAAATACTTGACCGCTCAAGAAAGAATAATCGTTTTTCCGGGAAAAAGAGTGAAAAGCGTGTCAGATTTACCTGTTCATCATCAACTTCCACCTGAGCAAAATCTGTGTTGAGCGTGGCATCGAGAGTGAGATTACTTGTGATGCCGTATTTAAGATCAATACCGATTTCCCGGGTAGGATCATCGTCAAAAAGATATTCGGTTTCCGGGTCATTCAGCGTGTATGCATGTCCTGCGCCGCCTAACCCGTAAGGAGTTATATAAAGAGGCTTTTGGCTGTAAACACCTTCGAGAACTATATCTTGAGCGACTGAAGGCTTGAATATCGCCCAATCCCATTTAGGCGGGATGGCAGGGTATACGGAATTCTCGTTCTTTCTGGATATATATCGAAACGTAATTAATCCCATAACCACTCTTCCGTTATCATCCTGAAATCTTAGACTGGAAAATGGTATGCGCATCTCCGCAAACCAACCCTCTTGATTTTTCACTACTTCCAGATCCCAAAAGGTGTTCCAACTACTTACCCAGGGTGGACCTTCAGTTGATTCCGCGTCGTTGTAAATTGCTACTTCGTTTCTTGCGCCTGTGGGGGTAGCAAAGAATCCGAGAGCCGTTTCGTTGTCATTATACGTATCAAGAACTATTCCAAGATGATCATCAGCGGGCGATGAACCGTCTCTGTCATAAGCGTTACCCATGATTCCATCAGGATCTGAATCATATAGTCTGCCTGAAACGTATATGTAATCATCGTCGTAGGCTACTCTGATCTCTGTTTTCTCGGTGGACTTTCCTCTAAATGTCGGATAAATCATTGTTAGTGGAAAAGGTGATATAGAACCCCACGCTTCTTCATCGGATAAGCCGTCGATCTCGATTTCTCCGTGAATTCGCTGAAGATTTACTAAATTCTGTCCACTTACGCTGGAGACAAAGAGAGTTGAGTAAAGTCCTACTAATGTCGACAGTAAGTAGCATTTACACAAATAAATTTCCTTCTTTTTAACGCTAATAAGATATTCTGATAAAATAATATGTGTTGTAGTCAGTACCTACACAAAATTGATATTCTTCTTTAATGAAATTGTAAGGAAGGCTGCGATGAAGATCCCGGAAAGCACTTCTTATTGCAAAATATAATGTTTCACAGAATGACCCGCTCCCACCATTCAACCCACCTTCTGCTTTGCAGGTCAAGCCCTAATATTGCTTGAATTCTCACATACGTACGAGTTCTAAGACCCGAAAAATGTGTATCATAAACCTAGGTTAATAAGACAAAAATCCACTGTCTCAAAAGCTAATTGTCAGAAACTCACGATTTAGTGAGTTTTAGCACTGCGAAATGGTGTGTCATAACTGACGTTTATGAGATAGTGCTACAAATAGGAGGACCATCTTCAGCGCCTGGATAAGATCGCTTACTTGGCGATGTTAAAAGTAAATTCCGTGGAGGGATTGCTAATTTGGTATTCCCATCAATACTGGTATATTAATGTACAGTCAATCGAGATTTTCTGGAAACGCCTCAAACTCCCCTGTCTCTTCCACTTCTACTGGATATCCTTCAAGAATATTGAGAATTTTTTGCTCCAATTCCGGTGTAATTTTTGTAACAAATACTTTAATGCAGGGATTGCTATTACAAAGACCTTCAGCCGTGCCCACCACTCCCGGTATAGACATCAAATTTTCCGTGTGTTCTTTGAGTACTTCTTCGAGCGTTTGAGAGGGCATCGTCTCTTCTCCTTGGCTATTCTCAACGGCTTTGTTTACGCAACTTCCAAGCCCAATAGCAATGGAAATTACACTAATGCTCATAATATTCATATTGTTAGCAGGAATCACAAATAATCTCCATCCTTCTCTAAATCAAAAAAGTGGAGCACCGATATCGGCGCCCCACTTTTCACAACTAATTCTCAGAGCCTCATAAATTTACAACGTTACCTAAACGTCTTTCATTGCTCCGTTATATTTATGGTATTACTGTAAAACCATCCGCTAGGACATCTGAGGAGCCGTCCGTGTTAGTAACTCGCACATTCCAATTTCGGTTGCGTCGCGGGCCGCCGTTCTTGGCAGTGACCGTGCTGGTGATCGTGTTGGCATCAACAACGACAACGTTAGATGTGGTGGGAGTTGGACCGGAGCCATTTTCAAATGTCACCTCGGCCCCCGCTGCAAAACCTAAGCCACTAATAGTTACATCCAAGGCGGTGCCCGATTGCATTGAGTTTGGATCAATACTTGACACGGTAACACCTGCTGCGGGCTCAGTAAAGGTGACAGTTGCAGTTTCGGTCATCGGTACCCCATTCAGCGTTCCTGTCACTGTCGCCGTACCTGCAGTTGTGCCCGATGTAAGCGTTGCTATATGGGAGCCGTCTCCATTGTCGGTAACGGTGCCTATAGAACCTAGGTCGGTATTCAGCGCGACGCCGTCTCCGCCGGAATTAAGATTGTTACCGATAGAATCCTTCAGCTGCACGGTGATGTTAGACGCACTGGTCCCGTCCGCCGTGATGGAGTTTGGAGAGGCCGAGATCGTGGA
>CBDUTM010000192.1:0-4375 GCA_965369985.1 uncultured bacterium
CCTCATTCCGGCGGGCAATTGATCTACATAACAGAATACGCATTTATTGCAGCAGGATTTATATTGTTTGGGAACAAAAGATATTCCCAGATCTTCATCGGTCTCTTTATCTATCTCAAAAGCGATTTCCTCACCGGAACGCTTCACGACCACATCAACCGAATCATCGGTTGCGAGAAACCGATAATCGATTATATCACTGACTCCACATCCGTTAACGCTGATCAACTTGTCGCCCGGTTCGATGCCTTGTTCGGATGCTATACTTCCGTTTTCAATATCTTTTATTTCTATCATACAATTTTATCTTTCATTTTTTATACAGCCTGTGAATGTAATTAAATAATTCAGATATAAGCAATCGAAATTTAGAAATTATGACGCTAAAATATCGGTTCGTATACACTATTTTGAATAAAAATCCGATAATTCCGCCTTGTAACTTTTCGCTATATGTATTATATTTAGAAGCTTACAAAAGCGGGAATGGACGAAAATGAGCATGAAAAACGAGAAAAGAGAATAGAATGGGCTTAACATTAGCTGAAAAAATTATAAATGAACATATAGTAGAGGGAGAGCCTGTGAAGGGTTCTCAGATCGGACTGAAGATAGATCAGACACTGACTCAGGATGCAACCGGAACGATGGCGTACCTGCAATTCGAAGCGATGGGGCTTGATAGGGTGAAAACGGAATTATCCGTGAGTTATGTCGATCATAATATGCTGCAAACAGATTTTAGAAATGCCGATGATCACGCATACCTGAAATCGGTAGCGAAAAAATACGGTATATATTTTTCTAAACCGGGCAACGGTATTTGCCATCAGGTGCATCGTGAACGGTTCGGGATACCGGGCAAAACTTTATTGGGAAGCGATTCGCATACTCCAACGGGAGGCGGTCTCGGAATGATCTCCATCGGAGCCGGCGGTCTTGACGTTGCTGTTGCCATGGGAGGAGGACCGTTTTTCCTCACATATCCGGAGATAATCGGCGTCAAATTAACGGGTGAACTAAAGCCTTATGTGAACGCTAAGAACGTTATTTTTAAGTTGTTAGAGATCTTGACGGTCAAAGGCGGCGTTGGAAAGGTGCTGGAATATTTCGGACCCGGAGTGAAAGCTCTCTCGGCGGGTGACCGGTTCGCCATCAGTAATATGGGTACCGAAGTCGGAGCCACGACTTCTATCTTCCCGTCTGACGAGAATACGAAAAAGTTTCTGGACGCGCAGGAAAGAGGCGAATCATGGGTCGAGCTATCTGCTGATGAAGATGCTGAGTATGATGAAATAATCGAGATCGATCTCGGCGCTCTTGAGCCGTTGGTGGCTGAGCCGGGAAGCCCGGACAATATTGTTGACGTAAAATCGCTCGTAGGGAAAAAAGTCAGTCAGGTTCTTATAGGCACTTGCACAAACTCATCGTATGAAGATATGATGACCGTGGCGAAAATGCTTGAAGGGAAAAATGTGAACAGCGGTGTTGACCTCGGTGTTGCGCCCGGTTCCAAACAGGTTTTTCAGATGATTGCGGAAAGCGGGGGACTTGCTTCGATAATCTCCTCAGGCGCGAGGATCCTTGAATCAGCGTGCGGATTCTGTATCGGCATGGGGCAGGCGCCTCCCACAGATGGAATATCCCTCCGGACAGGGAACAGAAATTTCCCGGGCAGAAGCGGAACTCAGGGAGATAATATATATCTTGTAAGTCCTGAAATAGCTGCCGCATCAGCTCTCAGAGGCGAATTCGTGGACCCGACGACTCTCAGTGATATGATACATATTGAAGCTCCTTCCAAATATAAAATAGATGATTCGGGGATAATTTCTCCGTCAGATGATTCTTCTGTTGTAGAGATCCTCCGCGGTCCCAACATAAAAGCGGTACCGGTGAAAGATCCTCTTGCTGACAGCCTGAAAGGGGAGGTCATCATAAAAGTTGGTGACAATATCACTACAGACCATATTATGCCCGCAGGAGCGAAGGTATTGCCCTTTAGAAGCAATATACCGGCGATTTCCGAGTTTGTTTATGTGAATGTTGACGATACATTCGCTGAACGCGCAAAGGCGTCTCCCGGCGGCATTATAGTCGGCGGAACGAATTACGGTCAGGGCTCTTCAAGAGAGCATGCGGCGCTTGCTCCTATGTATCTCGGTATAAATGCTATTCTGGTAAACGACTTCGCGCGGATACATCGGGCGAACCTGATAAATTTTGGTATTCTCCCACTTTTATTGGATGCGAATGATAACGATAAGATAGAGCAGGGCGATGAATTGGAGATCGGCGATATTTATTCCAATCTGGATTCGGGCAGCGACTTCACCATCAAGAACAACACCAAAGGTATTGAATTCACCGCAAGGTGTGATCTCTCCGAATTGGAGCGGAAAATTCTCGTTGCCGGAGGTAAATTACCTTATACACGCTCTTTGAATCTCAATTGAAAGGCAATATGAATGCAACTTAGCGGAAAAAAAGTACTTATACCTATCGGTCCCGATTATCAGGATATGGAAGTATGGTATCCTAAACTGCGGTTCATCGAAGCGGGGGCGGACGTTGTTTGCGCGGGGATCGGCGACAAAAGATATAAAGGTAAAAACGGTTATCCCATCGATGTGGATATTCAAATCGAAGAGTGTTCGGCTGAAGAATTTGACGCTGTGATCATTCCGGGGGGATGGGCGCCTGATAAAATTCGGCTGAACAGTCACGCAGTGGGAATCGTCAGCGATATGCATAAGAGTGGGAAGGTAGTGGCGGCTATCTGCCATGCCGGTTGGGTTCTCGTATCCGCACGAATTCTTCAGGGGAAGAAAGTCACCTCTTATACGGCGATCAAGGATGATATGATAGCAGCAGGGGCGGAATGGTCGGATGCGGAAGTAGTTGTGGACGGAAATCTCATCACTTCACGAAAACCGGACGATCTGCCTGCATTTTGTCGGGAAATTATAAATCATTTAAGTGGCGAATAGAAAATTATGAAAACTCGGATAGAAAAAGACTCGATGGGCGAAATGAAAGTGCCCGCAAACTCCTATTACGGAGCTCAAACTCAAAGAGCGGTGGAAAATTTTCCTATAAGCGGAATACGGTTTTCACGGCGGTTCATACAGGCATTGGGAATGATAAAACGCGCCGCGGCAAAGGTAAATGCTGAACTTAAACTCTTAGATCTGGACCGGAAAAAAGCCATAGTTAAAGCGGCTACCGAAGTTGTAGAAGGGAAACTTGACGATCAATTCGTCATCGATATTTTTCAGACCGGTTCCGGTACTTCAACCAATATGAATGCCAACGAGGTCATCGGCAACAGAGCAAGCGAACTTATGGGAGGAGTTATCGGCTCCCGTGAACCCGTGCATCCCAACGACCACGTAAATCTTTGTCAATCGTCCAACGATGTTATCCCTGCTGCGATTCATCTCGCTTCTTATCTTTCTATTCAGGAAGAGTTGCTCCCTGCTTTGGAACAATTGGAATCGTCATTTGCGGTTAAGGCGAAAAAATTTGATAAGATAGTGAAGATAGGCAGGACGCATCTTCAGGACGCTACGCCTGTCCGGCTTGGACAGGAATTCAGCGGCTATGCTTCGCAGGTCACTCATGCGATAAAGCGGATTAAAGCCTCTTCCGATGATCTGCTCGAACTGGCTCTCGGAGGAACAGCGGTAGGAACAGGAATAAACGCTCATCCTAAATTTGGCAATAAGATCGCGAAGAAACTTTCTCTGGATACAGGGGCTAAATTCAGAGAAGCGGATAATCATTTTGAAGCACAAGGCTCTAAAGACGCCGTCGTTGCCTTATCCGGCGCAATTAAATCAGCTGCAGTTGGAATATCGAAAACAGCAAACGATATCAGGCTTATGGGTGCGGGTCCCCGTACAGCCATCGGAGAATTGAACTTACCCGCAGTTGCTCCCGGTTCATCCATTATGCCGGGAAAAGTAAATCCTGTTATGGTTGAGATGGTCATGCAGGTTACGGCTCAGATCATCGGTAACGATGCAACAGTTACGAACGCAGGGCAGGGCGGTTTGCTCGAGCTTAACGTTATGATGCCTGTCATGGCGCACAATATACTTCAGTCTATTTCGCTTTTAGCCAACGCATCGCAAACTTTTGCCTCAAGATGCGTTGACGGCATAGAAGTAAATGAAAAAAGAGCGGCGGAACTTGTGGAACAATCGCTGGCAAACGCAACGCCTCTTGCTCCTATAATCGGTTATGACAAGGCGGCGAAGATAAGTAAAGAAGCATTTAAAACCGGCAAGACGATCCGTCAGGTAGTTAAGAGTAAAAAAATAATGTCAGCCAAAAAACTCGATAAAATTCTAAATCTCAAAAAACTCACAAA
>CBDUTM010000193.1:0-4372 GCA_965369985.1 uncultured bacterium
CTGCTGAAAATTCTTGAAGGGACTATTTCCAGCGTACCGCCAAAAGGTGGCAGAAAACATCCCGAACAACCACTTGTGAATGTGAATACAAAAGATATTTTATTTATTTGTGGTGGCGCTTTCGACGGACTTGAAGACACAATTCTTAGCAGGATAAAAAACGGTATTATGGGATTTGGCGCCGAAGTCAAAGGGAAAGGGGATATGAAAATCGGGGATACGCTTTCATCGTGCGAGCCAACCGATCTGATTAAATTCGGATTGATCCCGGAATTGGTAGGCAGACTTCCCGTAGTTGCCACTTTAGATGAATTAGATGAGAAAGCTCTCTACAGTATCTTGATCGAACCGAAAAATTCACTTATAAAGCAGTATAAGAAACTTTTCGAAATGGATGGAATTGATCTCATGTTCGAGGAAGATGCCCTGAATAAAATAGTGGAATTAGCAAAGATAAGAAAAACCGGAGCAAGAGCGTTAAGAGCCATTCTTGAAGAGGCAATGCAGGAAATAATGTTTAATATGCCGTCAATGAATAATGTCCGGGAATGCGTAATAACTGAAGAAGTCATTGTCTCAAAAAAATCTCCAATAATTAGGCACCGCAGAAAAAGAGCATAGTTCAGATTTATTTGTAGTAAGTTTAGCCAACGGCTAAACTAAAAAGGTCAATCATTTCCAAAATCGCTTCAAATTTACTCCTGGTTATAGCTGTATTCATAAATACGCTCATACTCGCTGAAACGAAGAAGATCGTGAAAAAATCACCCCGATCAAGATATTTTGAATTTACGTCGATCGCTCCCGACACAAAGGGAAAAATAATAAATATTGATTATGCCACCACAGGAATAGATCCAACATTGATTGATACGTCCGGGAATATATTTAGTATGTTTTACGGAGGATTGAATCCACTGATGTACGATGTTGAAACAGGTGTGCTTATTTTCACCGGTAGGATATTGAGCGACACAAAAGCAGGAACTAAAATATTGGGTTTTGGCTATTCTGATGATTCAGGAAAATCATGGGTGATTCAAAATGATCTGAACGAACCGGATAATCATAACTTTGAAGCGCAGTTTCCGAGCTTAGTTGCAGGAGCAAAAATTGATGGAATCGGTGCACCGATAATTATTTACAGTGAAGAGGTCGGAGGTGGCGGAGAATTTGGTGGTGATCCGATTTTGATATACAACGAAATGAATTATGACGAATCATTTTGGAAATGGGCGGACTTCCATGGCATCCTACCATATCCTGATCTGTATGTTGCATCCCCCGTAATTACAACGGGGAATAAAATTTTCATGTCGTTCATCAGTTTTACTACAGGAGAGGATTATTATATCGTTTATGAAGCAGATGTTTCAGCTGTTTCTGTGGTGGAGCCGAATCTTAATTCAAGTATATTTCCGGCTGATGTACCCGGAAGCGCGGAATATGCCTCCGTATATAATAACACTGCCTATAACTATGTAAGTGGAAATCATGTTGCTGTGGGCGGAGCTTGGGATATGGATGAATCGTCTTCTTCGCCCAGGAATTTGGACAGAAATTTAATCTATAAATTATCTTCAGATAACGGTGCATCGTGGGGAGCGCCCGTATTAATAGAAGAAAAAAATATTGTTGGATTTCCGGCTCAAAGTTTTGATGCCGATGCATTTATATCAGCTTGGACGACAAGTATGGTGATAGATCCTTTTGGGAGTGTTCATTTTTTTGTAAATATTATAGAAACATTGAACCGGCAAAAATCTCTAATTGGTCATATCGGTATGGAGAGTGGCGAATGGACTCTTCACGTCATTGACACACTTGATTTCGAGCTCAGCTCCAACGAAACATGTGAAATTGGATGCGGGCTGACTCAACCATTCGTGACTCCTTCAGGATTACTTGCATTAGTTTATACCGCAGGCACAAGTAGTAGTGATACTTTGAAGGGTGGAATGATCGCGAGCGATCTGTTCATCAGTGTTTCTAATGACTTAGGAGTCACCTGGACAGAGCCGGAAAATATAACCAATTCTCCCGGAATCAACGAAACAAAAATTCAGGGATCGCCAACAGTTGAAGTTGGTGACAACGGATCGGAAACATTACATCTGGTTTATCTGGTAGATGTAGAAGAACCACTCGGCGATCAGCAGGGCAAGCATGTATATTATCACCTAGCTCATTCGCTATCTATTGTTTCAGTAACAGAAGATGAGGAGACGCTTCCAATTTCTTTTGAGTTGAAACAAAATTACCCTAATCCGTTCAATCCCGGTACAACGATCAGCTTCCGATTGCAGGCGAAGAGTGAAGTGACATTGAAGATCTTTAACATTCTCGGGCAGGAAATGGAATTATTGATTGAAGAAGCGATGGGAATCGGCAGCCATGAAGTCTACTGGGATGCTTCTGAATTTGCTTCCGGGATATATTATTATATGCTCACGGCAAACGGCAAAACTCGAACAAATAAGATGATTTTACTAAAATAAATTAGTTAATTACTGTGTGAATCAATCATTTGTATTTTACATAAACTATTATTATCTTAGCACCTTAAGCTCGTATTTCGAATGAGGATATCGTATGAGGATTAAATTTTGGGGTGTACGCGGAAGTACCCCGATTCCGGAACAAGGATTTCTCAGATATGGAGGGAATACTCCATGTGTGGAAGTACAAACGACCAATAATCACAAAATTATTTTTGATTCGGGAACGGGAATTCGCAATCTTGGCGACCGGTTATCAAGCGACTATCCGGATGAACCGTTAGAACTTCACATATTTTTTTCGCATTTACATTGGGACCACACTCAGGGTCTGCCGTTTTTTAAACCTCTTTTTGAAAAGAAAAATAAAGTAGTCTTATATGGAAGAAGATACGAGGGCTCAAAGTTTTACGATAAGCTGAAAATTCTTATGGGAGATATATATTTTCCTGTTCCGTTTGACCATTTACCTTCTCAAGTCGAGGTCGTTGAGATAAACGGTGACGATGTCAAAATTGGTGATACGGTTGTCAGTTCGGCTCATCTTACACATCCGGGTGAATGCCTCGGGTTTAGAGTTGAGCACGAGGATAAAATATTTACGTATGCCACGGATAACGAGCATCCGAAGGATGGTATCAATCAGAATCTAATTAAGCTGGCTCAGGACGCGGATCTTCTTGTTTATGACGGACAATTTACGCCGGAAGAATATCTGGACGGTCATCAGGGCTGGGGTCACAGTACTTATGAAGAAGGCGTTAAAGTTGCCGAAGCGGCTAATGTGAAAAAATTAGCGCTGTTTCATCACGATCCGAGCCATACGGATGAATTTATAGATGAACATATTTTGGCTCCTGCACAGAAATTGAGCGACAACGTTCTTGTGGCTCAGGACAGGCTTTTGCTCGTCATATAAAAATCAGCAGCATTTCTTTAATATTTTGGTAGTTCTTTTGTAAATATAGCTTGACTGAAATTTTAAGTCTGTCTATATTTATTGATGCCTCTGAAATGAGAGGCGATCTCAAAAGGGCGTTAATTCGCACGCATTGAGATAATGATCTTTGACAACTGGTATGTGCGGATTATACGTTGATAACGAGCCCTAAACAACTCAAAGGTGTAAAAAACAACAACGGAGAGTTTGATTCTGGCTCAGGACAAACGCTGGCGGCGTGCCTAACACATGCAAGTCAAACGAGAAACACGGAGCTTGCTCCGTGCAGTAAAGTGGCGAATGGGTGAGTAACACGTAGGTAATCTACCTCAGGGATGGGGATAACTTCTCGAAAGGGGAGCTAATACACAATAATGCAGCGGGCTCTTCGGAGCATGTTGTTAAAGCTGGGGATCCTTCGGGACCTAGCACCTTGAGATGAGCCTGCGCCTGATTAGTTTGTTGGTAAGGTAATGGCTTACCAAGACTACGATCAGTAGCTGGTCTGAGAGGATGTCCAGCCACACTGGGATTGAGATACGGCCCAGACTCCTAAGGGAGGCAGCAGTGAGGAATTTTGCGCAATGATCGAAAGATTGACGCAGCAACGCCGCGTGACCGATGATGACTCCGAGGAGTGTAAAGGTCTGTTGGGAGGGAAGAAAACCCCCTACGAATAGTAAAGGGTATTGACGGTACCTTCCATAGAAAGCTCCGGCTAACTTCGTGCCAGCAGCCGCGGTAATACGAGGGGAGCAAGCGTTGTCCGGATTTATTGGGCGTAAAGGGCGTGTAGGCGGATTGACAAGTCAGGTTTTAAAGAATACGGCTCAACCGTATCAATGGGTCTGATACTGTCAGTCTTGAATTCGAGAGAGGGAAGCGGAATTCCTGGTGTAGCGGTGAAATGCCATGATATCAGGAGGAACACCGG
>CBDUTM010000194.1:0-4357 GCA_965369985.1 uncultured bacterium
GTTGATCTATAAGATCAATCAGGTTATGAATGCTACATATGGGGTATTCTTTGAGGATGAAAAAGGTAAAGTTTACGATGACGACTATCGATTTACACCTGATGCTTTGAAGAATTCGGAGATAAGGAGCCAGATCCATTTATTTAACTTCAATCATACCCTGAGCCCAAATTTGTTTTACAATGTCGCCTTTAGCTATACGATTCGTCGGGATGAATCATTTCTGTTTGAAGATATTCTCGATCCACGATTGCAAACCGTCTCTCCTACACGTGATCGGTTTAATCTCGGGGGAACCAAGAGCGGAATCAAAAACATTGAAAATGATAAATTTCTGGCAAAAGCAGATATTACCTGGCAGATCGATAATTACAATCTTTTAAAGATAGGTGGTGAAATTATCCGGCACCGTGTTTCCCTTAGAAGTATTAAACCGGAATTTTCTGATGATGCTACCGTAGGGTCTAACTTTTTCCCACCGGATGCTAATTCATCTTTTGCCGATTTTTTGGATCGATCAAGGGAAGCGTTACTTGTAGCGCCACAACTGACATTGACGGGCAACACCGGGTTTAGTGATATACGATATGATCATAAACCAACCGAGATGGCTTTTTATGCACAAAACACGGTAGAGTTAAACGAGATGATAATCAATATGGGTCTGCGGTTCGATTGGTTCAGACCTGATCACAGCACTCTCGTTGATCCTCGAGTGAACCCCGTGCTCGGGAGTGTCAGTCTTTTAAGCGCTACTTCATTGCAAGAAGTTAAGACACAGAAACAGATCAGCCCACGCTTTGGAATCGCATATCCAATTTCTGATAAAGGCGTATTGCATGTAGCATATGGCCATTTCTTCAAAACTCCACCATTTGAGTTTATATTCGATAATTCAGAATACAAAGTAAGCGGCATCAATGGACCTGTAGTAGGGAATCCGGATCTGAAGCCACAAAAAACCGTAGCATATGAAATTGGTCTGCAGCAGGAGGTATATGATAAAATCGGTCTTGACCTGACAATATTTTATTCTGATTTTAAGAATCTTATCGGTCTCGAAATTGTACGACAGATCGGTAATTTTAGCAGCTACTTGCAAAGAGTTAACATTGATAACGGTACAAACAGGGGGTTTACACTCGCTGTTTCGAAAAATGGCGGGTTTCTCTCAGGTTCACTTGATTACACATTCCAGATAGGAAGAGGGAGTGAGTCTGATCCGGACAACATTGCTATTATACAGACCGCCGGCGTTGCGGGGGGAATCATTGAGGAGACGGAGAAGCAGCTTTTATCTTTAGACTGGGATCAGCGGCATACTTTAAACGCTACATTGGCAGGAAAAGTAAATTCCTGGACAGTCAGTTTCATAGGGCGTTTATCCAGCGGTCAACCTTATACGCCGGATCTTTTAAGATTGGATGTAAAATCCAAGTTTAAAAATACTGAAAATAAACCGTTGCAGCATAGTGTTGATATGTTCGTTAGAAGAAATTTTTTGCTAGGTAATAGATCCGCATCGTTATTCCTTCGAGTCTATAATCTTTATGATAAAGCCAGCGAGCTTAATGTATTTGCCGTAACCGGAAGAGCAGGTAGAGACCACCGATTTGAAATTGAGAAAGAGCTGGCAACAGCCAGACTTGTAAATCTTTTTACTCTTCAGGATGTAGATATCAATCAGAGCTGGTACTCTGAGCCGCGAAAAGTAGAAATGGGGCTTTCAATTGCGTTCGGGAAAAGTGGCAACTAAAATTTTATGAAAATCCATATTAAAAATCTTAAGAGAACATTTGTCAGGATCTTAAGAGTTCAACTTATACTGATAGTGCTCTTGCCAATTCTGATATATGCACAGGATAAACAAAATACTTCAAGGCTAACTAAACCGGGATTTTTCAACTTTTTTCTTAATCGATCCGGAATCCACACAGGTAATCTTATTCGTACCGCTTTTTCAAATTACGGAAATATCGGAAGCCGTGAACTAAAGGAAGCTCGAATGGAGTGGCCAACTGGGAGTGGCGTAACGTACGGTTTTGAATTTATTTTCTGGGTTGCTTCAGAAGTTGTAACTGAAATCGGCGATACAATTCATATCATTTCTGACAGATACACCGGTGCAAGCAATGATGGACCATCCACTAATGATCATAATTGGGGATGGGAGCCATTACCGGGCTATTTTAATGATGGAGAGATCGTAGTCGGTCCGGATGAAGATATTAACGGAAATGGAATTTTGGATGCAGGCGAGGATCTGAACAATAACGGCGAGTTAGACAGGCTGCTGATAAATGATATTGAATTTCCGGCTATGAGTCATTTACCCGAGACATGGCCATTCGACTGGCCCGCCGGAAGCCACCCGGGGAATCAAGGAACTCGCCGCAACAAATGGAATGGTCTTTTTGGAGCTTTCGTCAGAGCCGATCAAGAAAGTTATTATGTTATGGACGATAGATCTAATGACGAATTTCCATATTATCCTTTTGATGATACGACGCCATTTTTGGATGGCGGGAAACAGGGTGTCGGGCTACAAGTTGAAGTACGTAATTTCCAATGGAGTAATCCTCTCGCAGAAGACATTATAATCAATATCTACCTGGTTAAAAACGTCAGCGAAAAACCGCTGAATAAAAATATTGTCGGTATGTATATAGATGCAGATGTAGGACAGGGAGAACCGGAGGATGACATTTCAGCATTCGATGAAATAGACGACATCACTTATCAATGGGATCTGGAAGGCTTAGACCAACAAGGGCGCAAGACCGGTTATTTCGGCTTCGCTTTTTTGCAAAGTCCCGGACTTATCGATGGAATTGATAACGATCTTGATGGAATAGTTGACGAGAGCCAATCTGATGGTATCGATAATGACGGCGACTGGGTTCCTTTTACGGATACCAACGGAAACGGTGTATGGGATTTCGAGGATTCGAATTTCAACGGTCTTTTAGATGACGGTGAAGATCTGAATGGAAACGGAATTTTAGATGTGGAGTTTCTTAACGATGATGTTGGATCTGATGGATTGGCACCTTATGAAGAGGGCTATACTGGCAGTGATCCTGATGGTACGGAAGGAAATGGATTGCCCGATCTTCAAGAACCGAATTTTGAATTTACGGATAATGACGAGATCGATCAAATAGGATTGACAAGTTTTACCAGCGGTGGAACAGGCGGAATATTTGTTCCAACGGATGACGAAGATTATTGGCAGACGAGAATTGTACCCGGGATGTTTACTAACGCGGCAGCCGGTTTTGATATATCCTTTACCTACGGCAGCGGTTTTTTTGAGATCAAGCCAGGTGCTTCTGAAAGTTATGCCATTGCTAATTTATTCGGCAATGACTTCGATGATATTTTACGAAACAAAAGAACTATGCAGAGGATCTATGATGGCGATTTCGATTTTATAAAACCACCGATCAATCCAACCTTAAAAGCGACTGCAGGAGACGGTAAGGTATATTTACTCTGGGATGATGCCTCTGAACGCTCCCGCGACCCCATCTACGGCAAAGATTTTGGAATGTATAAAATATACAGATCAACTGACCCGTTTTTTAATTCAATCAAAACGATCACGGACGCATTTGGAAATGCCCTGCTGTGGGAACCTATAGCACAATTTGATGTGATAGATGGTCTTGTGGGACCACACCCCATACCGCTTTTAGACCTGGGAGTAAGTTATGATATGGGTAATGATTCAGGATTGAGGCATTCATTTATCGATAATACCGTGGATAATGGACGAACATACTATTATGCGGTCGTAGCAGTGGATAAAGGTTACGATATTGATTTTTTTGATCGAGGCATCTCCGAAAAAGAAAGCCTGGAGCCAATTTCTCCCACCGAATCAAGAAAACGGATCGAAGTTGATATACTTGGTAACGTGATCTCTCAGGAACGTAATGTAGCAGTCGTGGTTCCTCGTGAACCCGCTGCAGGGCATGAGCCTCCCATTTTTGAATCCGATATGCAGCACATCGATGGGGACGCCACCGGAATAGTGACAGTAATGATCGTTGATCCGGATAATATTAAGGACAGAAGCTACGAGATCTTTTTTACTGATGATTCAACATTAGAACACCTGACAACAGAATACACGATTATCGATCAGGTAACAGGAGATACTCTGCTCTTTGGAGGCGCAGATCAGTTTGATTCTGGTCAGCTCGAATTAGCGGTTGTGGATGGTATGAAATTTATTATCGAAAATGATGAAATAGCGAAGATCACTGAGGTTGATTGGACGGGCAATACAAATCTGATCATGATAGAAAAAGTGTCTGTACTAAAAGTGCCGTTTGATTTCGAATTTCGATTT
>CBDUTM010000195.1:0-4347 GCA_965369985.1 uncultured bacterium
TATTTATTGCTCTGCTTATAGGAGCGATTCTATTTGCTGCTAACTTTATGCATTTTATACTCTTCCCCGGAAATACCGCTGAAAACTTTTTCATTACCGTAGAGCTGCCCACCGGCTCATCTCTTGACGCTACTTCAGATAAGGTGAAGCAAATAGAAGATCTCATGTCAACTACCCTGCCCGAGCTTGAATTGGATTCGTATATGTCAATTGTAGGAAGCCTTGGAGGGTCAACCGGCTGGTTCACTCCGGGCGAAAGTGAGAACTGGGCATTCATTATGGTTACTCTGACGCCGTTCGGCATAAGAGACAGAGACGCTGAACAGATAGTGGCGGAATTGAGAGAACAGACGGATAAAATGGAGGGCTTCAATTCCGTGCGCTTCATCCTTGATGCTGGAGGTCCACCTGTGGGCAGACCGATAGCCATTCGGGTCGTAGGCGGACTTGACAAAACAAGAACCGCCCTTGCGGATTCCGTCGTACGATATTTATCCGGATTAGAAGGAGTATCGGATATTGACCGGGATGACAAGACAGGTAAAGATCAGGTGCAGATCAATATAGATTATCCCAGACTCTCCTCGCTTGAGCTTACAGTGGCGGACATAGCACAGAATGTTCGACTTGCCTACGACGGTCAAGTCGTCACGAGAGTTCGATACGGCGATGAAGATGTGGGCTTTCGCGTTATACTCGAGGAAGCGGTCCGAAAAAAACCTGATTATCTAAAAGAACTCAAGATTCCGAACCGAAGAGGAAGACTGATACCGTTAAAGGATGTGGCCGAGTTGGAAGTGAGACCCGGACCGTCTCGATCTTTTCATTTTGAGGAAGAACGCGCCATTACCATCACTGCTGATATTACTACGGATGATATGACACCGTTAGAAGCTACAATGGCCACTATCGCTAATTTTAATCTCACCAAAGATTGGCCTGATATGCGGTTCGTGGTCGGTGGCGAAGCGGAAGAAACACAGGACTCGGTGTTGAGCTTAGGCATCACAATGATAACAGCTATCATAGGGATCTATATTGTTCTCGTACTTCTCTTCAATTCGGTTACTCAACCGTTATTAGTTTTGCTGGCGATTCCGTTCGGACTTATAGGAGTTATCGGCGCGTTCGCTATGCACAACGAACCTTTAGGCTTCCTTGCCATACTCGGTGTCATCGGACTTATGGGCGTGGTGGTGAACGATTCTCTTATCCTTGTAAATTATATCAATCGCCACAGGAAAGAAGAACCCGATAAAAAATATTTCCGGATCATCGCAGAGGGCACCGCAACTCGTTTGAGACCGATACTTCTAACTTCTATCACTACGATTTCAGGAGTGCTGCCGTTAGCTTACGGGCTCGGAGGATTTGATCCGTTCCTCGCACCGATGGCGCTTGCTTTGGGATACGGAATCCTCTTTGCGACTCCGCTAACGCTGATCTTACTTCCCTGCCTGATAATGATCCAGTATGACCTGCATCGGGGAATTAATTATCTTAAGGGTTTGGTTTTTAGAGGATAATAATTTCTCTGTTATTGCCTGCTATTTGAGCATGTAACGTTGGAAGAAATTGACCACCTGTTGATCGCGCTCTAATCGATCTGCTTTTAGAACATGTTTTCCGCCGGGAAAAACTATAACAGCATATTCTTTTTCAGTCTCGGCAAGACCACTTGCAAATTGTAGTGTTTGTGTTGGAGAAATTGTTCCATCATTACTTCCATGCATAAGCAACAGCGGAATGTTAATCTTTTCAGGCCATTGGATGGCTGATCTCCGTTTGATAATTTGAGTTCGATTCTCATCGAAGTCAGGCCATATCGCTGCGGTCATTCCTTTGCCTTGTTCGGTCTCGGTCAGTGGAGTCAGGTCTGTAAATCCTCCAAAGGTGGCTGCGGCTCGTGCCGGAAAGCCGTCTCTGATAGCTTGGAATACCATCATCCCTCCTCGGGATTCGCCATACAAAAAGACATTTTGCGTATCCACGGATTTCAGTTCTTTTAACAACCCGACGACGTTCATAAGATCGTTGAGGTCTGCTCCTCCCAATTCATCGTGTCCCTCGGCGCCATCACTTCCTCTATACATAGGCGCCACAATCGTAAAACCGGCCTTCGCCAGACGATGAAACATCGGCAATAGTTCCGGCGCAATATCTCCTCTTACATAGCTCCCGCGATTGAACAGTATTACCGGGCGTTTGGTTTTTGATTTTTTCTTCGGACCATACAAATATGCAATCAGTTCAAGACCATCACTGTTATAATGGATTTTTTCAAAGACATATCGACCATCCTTTACAGCTGCAACATACTCGCCTTTAGTAGCATACCGCTTTTCAACAGATGTAGATTCCCTGGCACTGTCCCATGACGGAAAGGAATATACCGACCGCTTTATTATATGTCCTCCTTGCTGTGCCAATGCTGAATTTGAGATCAGTAGCAAGATTATTATCAAAGATTGTTTTTTAAGCGTCATGAAATACCTCCTAATTAAGTTTAGGCCTCCGGCAGGCACTTCTAATTAAGATTATAAACGTTTTATTTTGATTTTTGTTACAGGGAGATTGGAATTAGCTAAACTTCAGGGCCTTTCTCGCGGCTGATGTCGGCTCCGATACCTCGCAATTTCCGCTCAATATCATCGTAGCCTCTATCTATATGATAGATACGGTGGAGGTCTGTGCGACCTTCCGCCATCAGTCCGGCGATGATAAGACTCGCGCTTGCCCGTATATCTGTTGACATAACCTGCGCGCCTTTAAGCTTCGGCACACCGCGTACGGTAGCCACATTATCTTTCAGAACCACATCAGCGCCGAGCCGCGCAAGTTCGGGAGCGTGAGTGAACCTGTCCTTATAAACCGTATCCGTAACAGTGCAATCTCCATTCGCGGTACTCATAAGCGCTATCCACTGAGCCTGCATGTCTGTGGGGTAGCCGGGATAAACTTCTGTGATCACATCAACTGCAGTAAGCGGAGCTCCGCCCTTTACCATAATGCTGTTGGATTTGACTTCAAAATAGACGCCCGCTTTTTGCAGACTTTCGATCACGGAAGTGAGCTGGGAAGGGTCAACGCCTTCAACGATGACCTCTCCTCCCGCCGCAGCAGCTGCAATGAGAAACGTTCCGGCTTCTATCCTGTCAGGGATAACCTCTATCTCGGCGGGTTGTAATTCTGACACGCCTTGAATCGTCAGCAGGTCGGTTCCGCCTCCTTTTATATCCGCTCCCATCAGATTAAGAAAATCTATCAGGCAGACAATTTCGGGTTCGCGCGCGGCATTTTCGATGGTAGTTTCGCCTTCGGCGGTCGCGGCTGCCATTAGCAGATTCCCCGTCGCGCCTACGCTTGAGATCGCCAGATTCAGCACAGCTCCTTTTAGCCCGGTTGTGCTCGTTTTGATATATCCTTCGGTAAGGTCAATTTTTGCGCCGAGTTTTTCAAGTCCTTTAAGATGCAAGTCAACGGGTCGCGGTCCCCACGCGCATCCCCCCGGCAAACTTATCATCGCTTCTCCGAACCGCGCAGTGAGCGGTCCAAGCGCATAGAACGAAGCTCGCATTGTTTTCACAAGTTCGTAAGGCGCTTCGGGATTATTCGCATTCGTAGCGTCTATCTCTATAACGCCATCCTCGAAACTCACATCCGCTCCGATGATTGTAAGAAGCTCCACCATAGTCCGGGAATCCCGCAGGTTCGGGACGTTACGTATAACGCTTTTCCCTTTCGCCAGGAGAGCCGCCGCCATTACGGGAAGTACGGCATTCTTCGAACCACTGACTTTGATAGTGCCGTTCAGTTGCTTTCCGCCATGAATTACGAATTTATCCAAGTAGCATTTCCTCCGCCTGTTTCCGCGCGCTGTCGGTAACTTCGCTTCCGGCGAGGAGCGATGCAACCGCTTCTTTCCGCTGGGCGCTGCTAAGTTCTCTGACCGTAGAGAAAGTCCTGCCGTCCTTCACATTTTTTTCCACAAGATAATGTGTGTCGGCTTTGCTCGCTATCTGCGGGAGATGTGTAATACAAATTATCTGATGATATTTGGAGAGCTCATGCAGCCGTTCGCCCACCGCCTCTGCCACTCTGCCCGATATGCCGATGTCTATCTCGTCAAAAACGAGAACGGGTATATTGTCCTTCTCGGCGAGCATGGCTTTGATGGCAAGCATAATTCGGGAGATCTCACCGCCGGATGCTACCTGAGCCAGCGGTTTCAAGTCTTCACCCGGATTCGTGGAGATATAGAATTCCATATTATCAATTCCGTTTTCCGTAGCGAACAGGTTTAAGCCGGCATCTGTCACCCAACCCGATTCAGCTTCCTGCCGTCCC
>CBDUTM010000196.1:0-4322 GCA_965369985.1 uncultured bacterium
TTTTCCCAATTCACCTAATATGTCGCAATTTCCGAACACCGAATTATCGCCAGGTGAAATATACGAGCATCAGATTAGATATCAATTTGGAATCGAATTATCGAATACATAATTAACAATAGAAAGTCTTATGAATACACGGAGACGCCAAACATAATCAAGTTAATCATGGAGTTAATATTATGGATCTAAGCATTCTCGACATTGTGTTATTTCTCACGTTCTTTTTCATTGTGGTAGGTGTAAGTATGTACAAGAGTCGCCAGGAATCTACCGGAGAAGACTTTTTTCTTGCAGGCAGAAGCCTATTATGGCCATTAATCGGTCTTTCGTTAATTGCGGCAAACATCTCTACTGAACAATTCGTGGGGATGTCCGGACAAAGCGCCGGGAATGTAGGTATGGCGATAGCTAGCTATGAATGGATGGCGGCAATAACGCTGGTAGTAATAGCATTTTTCTTCCTACCGAAATTTCTCAAAGCCGGGATATACACGATGCCGGAGTATTTAGAGTATCGTTATAATGCCGGAGCCAGATTTCTTATGGCTATTTATACTATGATCATTTATGTCGGTGTAACAATATCAGCCGTATTGTACTCGGGTGCTCTGACCCTTAACACCATCTTCAATATGGATTTCTTTGTAGCGGTTTGGCTTATAGCCGGTATAGCAGCGCTATACACAACCTGGGGTGGATTAAAAGCGGTTGCCTGGGCTGATTTATTTCAGGGATCAGCGCTTATTTTCGGCGGGTTATTTACTCTGGTTCTTGGTCTTAAAGCGGTGGGTGGAATTGATGCATTCGTCTCAGCAAATTCCGACCGACTGCATATGATACTACCGGCAGATCATCCCGTGATCCCCTGGACCGCATTGGTAATAGGATTGTGGATTCCGAATTTTTATTATTGGGGACTCAACCAATATATCACACAGAGAACGCTTGCGGCGAAGAGCCTCAGGGAAGGGCAAATGGGTATTTTATTTGCCGCCGGGCTTAAACTTCTAATACCTTTTGCGATCGTAATTCCGGGTATCATCTCATTACAACTTTATGGAAGTCAGATGGAAACCACGGATGCAGCATATCCACTGTTGATAAAAAACCTGATCCCTGAAGGAATTAGAGGTTTCATATTCGCTTCAATAACCGGTGCGGTAATAAGCTCTCTAGCTTCGATGCTTAATTCAGCATCAGCAATTTTCACATTGGATGTCTACAAAAAACATATAAATACTGAAGCCAATTCCAAAAAAGAAGTTACAATCGGCAGAATTACTACTTTGGTGTTAGTTGTAATCGGTGGTCTGATCGCTCCTCAACTTGGGAATCCGCGGTTTCAGGGTATTTTCAACTATATCCAGGAATTCCAAGGATTTATTTCCCCCGGGATTCTTGCCGCATTTATCTTTGGTCTATTCGTGAAAAAGGCGCCAAGTAGTGCCGGATTAACTGCCTTGATCGGTTCTCCGGTTATTTATGGTTTTCTATTTTTCATGTTTGGTGGTATAGCCTTCTTGAACAGAATGGCTATCACTTTTGTAATATTATTAATTTCTATGGCGGTTTTGACCATCATGAAGCCGCTGAGTGAGCCGAAAGTAATGCCGGAGCGAGAAGGCTTCGATGGAAAACCGGATGCGATGATCAAAGGAATGGGTATAACCGTCGTAATTCTAACTATCCTACTTTACATAATATTTTGGTAAGGAGTAAGTAATCTGATGAAACTTCCGGGCAAAGAATCTCACCGCCGATACAATCCACTGAGTGGCGAATGGATCGTTGTATCAAGTCATCGTGTAGATCGGCCGTGGATGGGGCAAGAAGAGCCGGCTTTGAAATCTTCCACGGTTGAGTTTGATCCAAATTGTTATTTATGTCCGGGTAACCGACGTATCAATGATATACAGAATCCAAAATATAGTGGAACGTATGTTTTCGATAATGACTTTCCAGCCTTACTCCCCACGGATGAAGATCATGAAATTTATGGAACTGATATATTAAGAAAATGGGAACCGGTCTCGGGAACATCACGGGTCATCTGTTATTCACCAAGGCATGATCTGACCTTTACTGATTTATCTGATAGTGAAATAATTGCAGTGATTAAAACTTGGATTGAACAATCACGCGATCTTTCAGATAGGTTCGAATGGGTTCAGATCTTTGAGAATAAAGGAAAAATTATGGGGACTTCGAACTCTCATCCTCATGGTCAAATATGGGCTGGTAATTTTATCCCCACGGAAGTATTGAAAGAAGACTACAACTTGTTGGAATACTTTGGAACAAAAAAATCTCCCTTGCTTTCTGATTATACGGATAGCGAACTTGCAGATGGTGAAAGGATAGTAACACTAAATAATTCATGGGTTGCATTGGTTCCTTTTTGGGCAAAGTGGCCATTTGAAACGATTATAATGCCTCGGTTCAAGATCTCTCAAATAGTTCAGTTGACCGATGATCTGATCGGGGATTTGGCATTGATACTGAAATCGCTATTGACGAAGTACGATAAGTTGTTTGGAATACCTTTTCCTTATAGTATGGGCTGGCATGGCGCACCTTATCATTCCGGAGAAAAGGATCATTGGACTCTTCATGCTCACGTATATCCCCCTTTGCTAAGGTCTTCAACCGTAAAAAAATTTATGGTCGGATATGAAATGTTAGCTGAGGCGCAACGTGATTTGACTCCTGAAAGCGCTGCCCAAAAACTTGCCTCATTATCAGATAAATAATAATGGAAAGCGGAAACTAATTTAGTGAAACTGTCTATAAAAGATCTACTGAACGCGATCAAATCGCAAGACAGGGCAGATTTATTTGAAGACATATATGGTCTATCCGAAAGCGATCAGTCTTGCTTGCTCAGAATTCAGGAATTGTTACTGAAATCTGATGCTGAGTCTGCAAAATTATTTAGTGCGCCGGGAAGAACAGAATTAGGTGGTAATCATACTGATCATAATAACGGTAAGGTACTATCTGCTGCCGTCCGGCATGATACACTTGCATCTGTTTCAGTTAGGTCTGATGACCAGGTCATAGTTCATTCAGATGGTTTTCAGGACGAATTCAGAATTGACATAACGGATCTTTCCCCGCGATCGAATGAAAAGGGTACAACTAATGCCCTAATACGGGGTGTTCTTGCGGGATTAGATCAGATGGGAGCGAAAATAGGTGGTTTCAACGCTCACATAACCAGCCATGTAGGCATTGGATTAGGTCTTTCTTCATCCGCAAGCTTTGAAGTATTAGTAGGTACTATCCTTAATTATTTATTTAATGAAAATAAACTGAGTGCGCAAATAATTGCCCGGATCGGTCAATATGCTGAAAACAAGTTTTTCAATAAACCATGCGGCTTAATGGATCAGACCACATCGGCAGTTGGTGGAATATTAAAGATTGATTTCAAGGATCCCGAGCAAATTGAAATAGAAAAATTAGATTTTGACCTAACATCAACGGACTATACAATAGTTGTTATCAATACCGGAAGCAACCATGCCGGTTTAAAAGATGCTTATGCCGCTATTCCGAATGAGATGAAATCTGTAGCCAAATTAATGGGATCAGAAGTGCTACGGTATAAAAAAGTTGAATATTTTATGCAACATATTTCGTCCATTCGTTCTGAAATTGGCGATAGACCTATTCAAAGAGCCTTGCATTATTATGCTGAAAACCAGCGGGTAGATAAAATGGTTATTGCCTTGAAAGAAAACAATATGGATCACTACCTGGATCTGGTGAAGAAAAGCGGAATTTCATCACAAAATTTGTTACAGAATATTATTCCATCCTATAACGATGAAAAAGAGCAAGGACTCTCTTTGGCATTAGGAATGTCACAATATTTCTTTGACGATAGAGGACGTGGAATAGCCAGGGTTCATGGTGGTGGTTTTGCCGGTACTATCCAGGCATATGTGCATAACGATGACTTTAAGGATTATCGAACCCTAATTGACGATCTGTTTGGCGCCGGGTCATTGGAAATAATAAAGATTCGCAACAATGGTGCTGGCTTAATACTCAATTTGTAAACATATTAGAGATATAAATATTGTAAATATTCTATTTTAACTTGACGAAGGACATAACGATGGCAGAAGTAAAATTGAAAGAAGTAACAAAGGTATTTGACAAAGAAGTCTATGCTGTACGGGATTTCAGTGTTGATATCTCTGATGGTGAGTTTGTCGTATTAGTAGGTCCTTCAGGGTGTGGTAAATCCACTGTGCTACGTATGATCGCCGGATTGGAGGAAGTAACCACCGGAGATATTTATATTGAAGATA
>CBDUTM010000197.1:0-4313 GCA_965369985.1 uncultured bacterium
CTTCAGGGTACATATTCATTCTCCGGAATTCCGAAAGGAACGAGAGCATTATCATTTCGCGCCGTAGGAGGTTTAGAGACAAATATTAAGAGTATACTCGTATCCGAAGGAGCAGTAGGTATACCACGGATAACGAATATAGCAAATTTATTGTTTGTGACGGGAAGCCAAATTTTGGGAGGAGGATCAAACGAACAGGTGCAATTCCAGATCCGTAATTTGCTTGGTCAAGCAGTAACGGTAATAGATTTTAAAACAGATTACCCAGGTAATTATAACGCTACTACCGGACCAAAATATAACCGATTAGATGTAAACGCTATTACTGTTTGGCAAGCAACTCTTTTCGCTGATATGGCGGGAAGTGCCGACCAGATAGACTCTAAGGGAGGCGGAATGTCAAATTTTAATATCCCGAAAGATCAGACAAGAACATTTGTACTCAGAGATTTTCAAAATAATGTGGCAACTTTGAGCAATATGGCAGGGACGGCATTCAGCGTTACTCTTTTTTCAAATGATGGTAAACAATATTCTTTTGACTTTAGCTTATAACTGTGTTAGGTTTTATTTGCGCTGATTATATACTACTAATTTTCTAAATTGAAGGAGATAAATTCGTGATTGCATTCCCGATACTCGGTGGATTTCTTATTTTGTTTGGACTCCTGTTTTTATTCCTTCCTTCGCTTTTATTGAAATTAACAGGTGCTGCCAATACGATAATTCCTGTTGACCAGAAAATTTTTAAGCATCGGTTTCTTGTGGGGATAATTATGATCATTGCGTCTTTGCTTCTCTATTATATTTCCAGAACTTTAATGCCGGTAAATGCTGTTTTGAGCATAACATCTCTCGCGCTTGGAGTGATTGTTCTGGTCTTCTCAGCGATACTTATTCTAAATCCGCGACTAATGGAAAAGCTTAATGAGGCAGGGGGGACTGTTATCGCAACAGACGAGATAACACTCGTACATCGGAAAGTCACCGGTATATTATTTATTGCTGCCGGAAGTTATATGATCTACACCTGGATGTAGTGTAGCTTCGATAAGATACTACACGCCCGGCTTTGTATGGTCGGGCTTTTTTGTTTCCGGTTAGAATTATACCCTTAAATGCGTATTGATCGGGATAAGAAGAAGAATTAATACAATGCTAATATGTTGTTAATTGGGTATTTACGGCTGTTAGTAGAAAATATTACTTGACATCTGGCATATCAAACATTACTTTCACTCAGGAACCATTGAGTATACTACAGAACCATGGAGTGATAGTAGCGAGGATTTAATGAGTGATATGGAAAATATTTACCTGATTGGAGACCTGGCACGCCTGACAGGTTTTTCAATTGATACACTTAATTATTACCTCAGAATTGAGCTTATCAAAGCAAAAGGCAGAAGTATGCATAACGGATATAGATACTTTGATGATGAAACGGTTGAATCTTTAATGAAGATCAGAGAATTACGAGCCAATCATACACCTATCAGATATATAAAAAGAAGGATAGAAGATGGAATACTATGAAGAGCTCGGCCTGAGAAAAGAGCCGTTCTCAACTTCGCCGGATCCTGAATTCTTCTTTTATTCAAAGGAGCACAAGGAGTGCATCCAGAGGTTGGAAATCAATATCAGGATGAAACGCGGTTTAAGTGTGATCCTGGGTGATGTTGGCACGGGAAAGACAACGCTGAGTAGGATGATAATCCAATTATTCGATACTTTTTCAAAGCAGTATGATTTTCATCTAATCCTTGATCCTGCGTTCGAATCAGAATTTGAATTTGTAAAAAATCTCGCTTCGGTATTCAACATTAAGGATATAGCACGATCAACATTCGAATATAAAATGCTCGTTGAAAATTACCTTTATAAGAAAGCTGTGGAAGAAAATAAAGTAGTGGTGTTAGTTGTGGACGAAGGCCAAAAGCTTACGCCTCTTCATATTGAAGCTCTTCGGACACTTTTGAATTTTGAAACTAATGATGCTAAGCTGCTCCAGTTAGTAATTCTCGCTCAGAGTGAGTTTATGTTCAAAATCAAAAGACAGCCAAACTTTTTAGACCGGATAAGTCTTGGATATGTAATCAATCCAATAAACGAAGAGGATACAAAGGGGATGATCCATTACAGGCTTAAAAAAGCAGGATTTAAGGGAGATGTTCCTCTTTTCACTGAAGAAGCGCTTTCGAAAATTCATCAATTTACTCAGGGTTATCCCAGAAAAATAATTCAATTTTGTCATAATGTTCTTATTGATCTACTACGAAATGGAAAAAAACAAGTGAGTGAAGATATGGTAGTTGCTGTAATTAGACGCGAGAGTCCTTGGCATGCCTGATGAGCATCAGATAGACGATCCAAGTATTAAGCTACTCGAAACTCTTCGAAAGAGGGATAAGCTGCAATCTCCGGTGGAGCGAGTCACGGCTTCGTTCTTGGAGGATTCGGAAAAGTTACTTCAAAAAGCAGCTCTTGAAGATCCTTTTGATGATTTAGAGCACGCCGTTGGAGACGAATCATCACTAACGGAGATCGATTCTCTTGACGAAGCAGCAGAAGAGGGATCTACACTTCATCTTTCGGCCGAAATTGAAGAATCAAAAATACAGAATCAATTCTTCAGCAAAATAAGAAGTAAAAACCTCCCAGTTTTTAATAAAATATCGAACTATCTGAAGAGATGGATAATAGGCGAACAAGAAGTAATAGGGATTGATATAGACGGCAACACCCTCAGTGTCGTTAAAATTGCTAATAATATAGAAGGAAAGACTCTTGCTGAATTTGCCAGTTGTGAAATTATCGGTGATACAGGTGCCAAGAGTTCGAAAGATCTGATCGACGTTCTTAAATCTGTTATGTCCGATAAAGCTTTTAAGAATGGAAATGTGGTGATCTCAATATCAGGTCCCAATACGGCGATAAAACAATTCGTTTTACCAAAGTTAAGCGCCAAAGAAATCGAGCAAGCCGTAAAGTGGCAGGCACAGAAGAATCTACCGTTCAAGGTGGAAGATTCAGTCTATGATTATTTTTTAAATTCAGATGCATCAGGAGAAGTTCTTCCGGTAACCATAGTTGCTGCAGAAAATAAATATCTGAACGGTGTTTTATCAAATTATAAAAAATCAGATGTAAATATTAAGAAAATATCTCCAACACCGTTTGCTTTGCTGGATCTATTACAGCTCTCCGGGAAAGATAAAGGTGATTCCTCGTTTGTTATTATTGATATCGGGTGGGACAGAATGACCATCACCTTTATAAGCAGGGGGTTAATACAATTTATTCGGGATATTCCGGTAGGTGTTTCTGAGATTGTGGATGGACTTCAGGGAAGCGTTACATTCCGGGATAAGACAGCAGTGATAAACGAACAGATGGCAAAGAGACTATTGGAGAAATACGGAATTCCTATTGAGTTGATAGATTCGTACACAGATGAAAGCAGCAAGATCAACAGCATCTCCCAGCAAATGAGCGGCGCCGTGGATCGAATCGTAGAGGAAGTAAATCGCTCTTTAAATTATTTCAAGAGGAAATTCCCCGAAATTGATGATACAGACATCATTTATATATCGGGTCAGGGCGCGGACTTATATAATATGGGGTTACTCTTAAGAAGAACCACGCACCTTCAGGTGGAGCGTATAAATCCTTTATTAGGCATCAATGTTGAGAAAAGTTCTGCGTCAATTTCAGCATTTAATAAAGTTGCATCGTCTTTGGCAATTGCCACAGGTCTTGCCAGAAACTTATTTAACGGTCCTAACATTGCTCCTGATGATGCCAAAATTGATATAACATTTGGAGTTGCAAAAAAGGCTTTTGCTATTGGAATCGTAGCCATCGCATTTATCCTTATTGCGTTTACCTTTTCTGTAAACAAGGATCTTAAAGAAAAGGAAACTGCAGCAAGGAACGCAGACATTCAACTTGCTTCACTCTCTCCGGTTCAGCAACAATTTTTATCGTCAAACAAAGAGATAAGAGCTTTGCGGGGATTCGTGAAAATTATGAGCGCTGAAAGCAGAAAAACCATGTGGTTCCGCTCTCAGCTAAACGTGCTAAGCGCATTGTCTCCACCGGAGATGATGATGTCTCATGTTGATATAAGAACAAGCGTATCAAAAACAGATCAGGATAAAGGTGTATCCTTTGTGCAACTCACCGGTGCAATATTTGCAGATGATTTTTTCTCAAGACAGATCGTTAGGGATTATCAGGATGCATTGAAAAGCACAAATCTTTTTACAAATGTTGAAGTGACAGAATCAAACTTTGCCGGTTCCGGAAATTCT
>CBDUTM010000198.1:0-4300 GCA_965369985.1 uncultured bacterium
CCAGTCTATCATTAATCTGTGAAATTGTTCAGTATCACCCCAGAGGGGCAAAACTACCTGATCGTTAGGTCCAAGAGGATAACTCGGATCCACCGGCCCCCCTTCCAATGGTTCAAAAGTTCGCGGTGCGAGATTGAATATTTCATATCCGAACGGATGAAGTTCATCTTCTTCAACTGAATCAATTTCAGCCAATGATTCTTTTAATTCGATTTGTCGCAAACTGTCTAATTCCAGGAACTCATCAAATATTTTTTCCGTTTTGTCGCTCTCATTGACTATGTCAGGAGTAATATCAAGGTCTAACGAATCCTGTTTGATCAATGCTTCTTCTAAATTCGGAATCACCTGCCCGGTTGACCTTCTCGGTACGCCGCCGGAAACCTTGAGAAGATTAATCTTACTTTCAATTTCACTCTCAGTCATTCCCGATTGCCTTAACTGCTGCCTTATTGCTTCCAGCTGACTTTCCTCTATATTCTGGGTATAAGCGATCTCAGAAATGTTTAAAAGAAGAATAACTGTGAGAATACAGAATGTCATCCACCCGGAAAAACCGGATTCTAGCTTATTATTATATAAATTTCTCACCATCAGGTTCTAAGTAAGTGATAATCTAAGAAATTGCAATATGAAAAGTAGGTTAAAATGTTGATAAGTTAAAGAGTTACCTAAATTATCAATGGTACATACTATATATAGATATATTAACTAAATATATCTATATACTGCAATGGTGCAGAAATTATTTTCCTAATCTCAAATATTCCGCATTTCTGCGTAATCCTTCAGGTTTTGTCCGCAATATCGGACTGCCTGCAAATACTTTTTTAAATTCTTTATCCGTTAGATCAGAAGCGTAATCAAGGTCAATTTCGGTTCCATTATCACGAGGGTGAAAAGCAAGATCATCGGATTCGTCCTGGAAACTATTCCATGGACACACTTCCTGGCAAATATCGCAGCCATAAATCCAATCTCCAAAAGATGGAGTGCTCTCTTCGAATTCACCGCGATGTTCAATTGTCAGATAAGAGATACATTTCCTGGCGTCTAACTTGTATGGTTCCAAAGCGTTTGTCGGACAAGTATCGATACACAGAGTACAGCTACCGCAGAAATCCAGAGCGGGAGTGGCAGGCTCAATCTCCAGGTCACAGATTATCTCTGCAAGAAACAGCCATGAACCTGTTCGCCTTGTGATCAAGTTTGTATTTTTTCCGATCCAACCGATACCCGCTTTTTCTGCCCATTCTTTTTCCATCACCGCCGACGTATCGCAGCAACCCTTGAACTTTGCGTCAGGAAAAATTTTCTCCAATTCACTTATCATAACTTTCAGCTTCTGGTCTATGATGTCATGATAATCATCACCCCAGGCGTATCTCGAAATTTTACCCTTATCAGGATCTCCACTATATCCGTTCTGAGTATAATAATTCAGTCCAAGAGATATGATGGATTTAGCTCCCGGCATATACTTCGTTGGATCGGAACGTTTTTCAGGGTCTCTTTCCATCCAGCCCATCGATCCATGGTACCCGCGATCGAGCCATTCCCTAAGGACTTCATAGCCTCCTTCCAGTGGTTCAGCTGTTGCCACTCCGAAATGGGTGAATCCAACTTCAGTCGCAATTGATTTAATTCTGAGTTTTTGAGAAATCATTTATCTCCCAAGATGTTGCTAATAATTTACGAATCTTACGAGAGAATGTCTAAAGCTTTTTCGGCATGATATGAAGAACGAACAAGCGGACCGGATTCTACCGCATCAAATCCCAACACGATCCCGTACGATTTAATTTCAGCAAATTCCAGGGGATGAACGAACCGTTGAACTGGCAAATGTTTTTTTGAGGGCTGAAGGTATTGCCCGATTGTGGCAATTCGACAACCATGCGCCTTCAAGTCGTCCAGAACTCTTAGAACCTCGTCCGGCCGTTCTCCAAGTCCCACCATCATTCCGCTTTTCGTCACCGCACCCTGTTCGGCGGCACGCTGAATCAGCTCAAGTGATTGCATGTAATCCGCCTGCGGTCTTACCGTTCCATATAACCGCGGAACTGTCTCAATGTTATGGTTCAGCACATCTGGTTTTGCATGCAATACGGTATTGAGTGCGTCTTCATCACCCTTAAAATCCGGTATGAGCACTTCCACTTTCGTGTCGGGAGAATCTTGTTTGATCCGGTGAATAGTCTCCGCAAACAGCTCCGCTCCTCCGTCCGATAATTCATCTCGATTTACAGAAGTGATGACCGCATAGTTAACGCCCATTTTTGAAATCGCTTCCGCAACCCGCCGAGGTTCGTCCAGATCCAGTTTTGTCGGTCTGCCTGTTTTCACATTACAAAAACCGCACGAGCGTGTGCATATATCTCCGAGTATCATAAATGTAGCAGTGCCCTGTCCCCAGCATTCTGCCATATTAGGACAACGAGCATCCTCACAGACTGTATTCAGTCCGTGCTCTTCAACTATACTCTTAGTGTGAGTGTAGCCCTTTCCCGAAGGGAGGTGTACCTTGAGCCATTCCGGTCTGGGTGTTCTCATTCGTGGATCGATATTCAAACTTAGAGAAGACAATCAGATACCTGTCAATGGGTCAAAATCAGAAAGTATAGATGCTACCCTTTCGAGAAATTTTGCGCCGTCAGCTCCATCCACGACCCGATGATCAAAACCGATGGTGAGATACATGATCGGTCTAATCGTGATAGCGTCGTTCACCACAACGGGCTGTTTTTCAATCGTCCCTACTCCGAGGATAGCCACTTGAGGTTGATTGATAATCGGGAATCCTGCCATGCTCCCGAAGACTCCCATATTTGTAACTGAAAACGTTCCGCCCTGTACATCATCAGGCAGGAGTTTCTTATCTCTCGCTTTTGTGGAGAGATCATTGATCTCACGGGCGGTGCCGAGCAGGTCAAGTTTATCGGCGTTTCGAACAACAGGAACTATCAGTCCTTTTTCCAGGGCGACAGCCACTCCCACATTAATAGATTTCTTCAGAATGATATTATCTCCGTCCACCGAGGCATTCAAATATGGAAATTCCTTCAACGCTCGCGCTATAGCTCGAACAATAAACGGAGTGAAAGTCAGATTGAAATTTTCTTTTTTCATAAAGGATTTCTTAACACTTGATCTAAAATCTACAATGCTCTTCATATCTACTTTTGAAAGTGTATAAACGTGAGGACTGGTTTTTATGCTTCGTACCATATGGTCGGCGATAGCCTTCCGCATCCGGTCCATAGGAATTACTTCATCATCAGCCAATGCTGCTACTGCTAAAGGTTCTTCCTCTTTTTTCAGAACGGGTTCTTCGATCACCGGTTCAGGCTCTGCCGCCTCAACGACTTTTACTTCCGATTTTACAGGAGCCGCTTCAACTTCAACGACAGGCTCGTCTCTCAGGGAGTCTATAAATGCCAGCAAGTCGTTCTTCGTCACTCTTCCGCCCGCTCCCGTTCCTGTCACGTTATCCAGATCTTCTATGGCGACACCTTCTTTGCGCGCGATCGAACGAACCAATGGCGAATAAAACCGATCGCTCTTCCCCTCTTCACTTACGGCTATTTCAGGTGCTGCTTCTGCCGGTTCTTCAGAAGAAACGGCCGCCGCTTCAACGACAGTGTCTGAGCTCTTTTCGTCGTCAGAACTATCCCCCGGTTCCGCGGCGTCGCCACCTAATTCAGATTTCTCGGTGACTAACTCAGCTATCACAGTACCCACTTCCACAGTTTCGCCATCCTGAACTAATATTTTTGAGAGGTATCCGGAATTTGGAGCTGGGATCTCCGAGTCCACCTTATCAGTTGAGATCTCCAAAACAACTTCGTCTGCGGTAACTTCATCACCCGGTTTCTTGAGCCACGTAATGACTGTTGCCTCCGCGATCGACTCTCCTAATTTCGGCATGACCATATCAATTTTCATTCACAATAACCTTTTGATAAGTATTTAGATTGATTTAAGTTAATTAATCAGAAATAAATTGCAAGAGATTACTAAATAGCCTATTTCCCTCTTGCATTATGGAATAAGCAAATATATATTTTGGCGCTATTCCTCGGTAGCTCAACTGGCAGAGCGGGTGACTGTTAATCACTAGGTTGGGGGTTCAAGTCCCTCCCGAGGAGCTGAGAGAGACTGGTCACCATAATTGGTGACTTTTTGTATATCAATACACCCTGAAACCTTTACTATATTTGCTATTAGAAATATTACATTATCAGATTATGGGCTCAATATTTTTTATCTGAATAAATCAGATATTCGTTAAATATCGATC
>CBDUTM010000199.1:0-4261 GCA_965369985.1 uncultured bacterium
AACTTTAAAGTATAAACGAATTTCAAAAAACGAATTATCATTAAATCGTCTGGTTTATGTCGCAGGAAGAAGGAGCACACCATCGTTTTCAGGTAGTTTTAGAACATTTCTACTGCCATCAGCCACAAATGAAGTGGTGCCGACAAGCGACGCATCATATTGATTGCTCGTCGTATCCGTGGCATCGACGTCAAGCGGATAGAAGGCTGTCTGGCCATCCGCCTGGGAAACAGCCAACGAAGCTGCCGCACTAATCATCAGTGTTTGTAGAAGTATCTTTTTAAGCATTTTATCCCCTCCAGTCAGCACAACTTTATATTTATTTCGGTTTAGAGACCATACTTAAAATATGATTTAAATAATACCTTTCAAGTCATTATTTATATTGTAATTGTGACTATTTTAGTAGCTTTAAGACCAAGTATGCCCATATTGTGTCCGCCTAAAGCTCACAAAAAGACACTAAACGAGCCATAAAATCCCAAAAACGTATGAGTTCTGAAACACCAAAATTGTGTCTCATAAACCTTCGTTTACGAGACAAAAAACCACTGTCTCAAAAGCTAATTGTCAGATACTCTTGGTTTTAAGGTCTGAGCACTACGAAATAGTGTATCATAACTAACGTTTATGGGATAATGCTACTTCAACAACACCATCTTCCTCGTCCGGACGAAATCGCCTGCTGGGGACTGTAAGAATTAACTATCCTGCTTGAGAGCAGCTAATCGTTTGATTGTATCTCTTCTTTCAGGGATCTCCTCGTCGGCATTTTTCCAGAGTTCGAGTAAGGCCTCATAGTTATCAATCGCAAGCTCCGGCTTACCCATTTCTTCGTAGGCTTTTCCTCTGATGTAAAAAGCGCGCGGGTAGTTGTGGAAACGGAAATCGTTTAATATATTAAGCCATAGTACGAAAAAATCTTGCATTTCATTGGCTGTCAAAATAACGTTATCCCAATCATGAGCGTCACCATAAAGGCTGGCTTTCAATTCAAGACCGATTAAGCGCTCGAGTATCCCTATTTTATCAAATTTATCATATTCGATCATTGCCTTCACAATATTTCCCTGTAAACGAATAAGTCTTATCTTAAGAATATCCGATACATAATTGGCACCGGTAACACCTTTCTGGTTAGAAAGAGTATCTATTAGTTTCCGGATCATTTCTTGATTACCATTTCCGGCATACAAACGGCCTTTAATCTCATATATCTCTCTTACCATATTTACATGTGGATTTATGGCTAACACGCTATCTAAGACCATAAAAGCCCTAACCGTATCTCCAATACTTGAATAGTAATTTGCGAGAATCTTCATACTCTTGATGACATCTATTTCATTTATTTGATGACCTATTCTTCCGGCTTCACGCGTTAATTGAATCGCCTTTTTATATTGACCCCGCTCAGCGTACACCAAACTGGAGGCAAACTTTCCTTGATATTGCCATATTGCAGGAACTTCAGGTTTGAAAAGCTCGGCGTATTTGCTTAACGCTTCTTTGTATTTGCCCCCTATACGGTAAGCCCAGCCCTGTAATGCTACTGATTCATAATTCCCTTTGTTTAGTTCAGCAGCTTTCTCATAATTCTTAATAGATTTATACAGCTCACCCTTCCCTCCATAAATGTTTGCAAGGTAACGATAACCGATGGCTTCATCAGGATTCGAATTGATCAGGCGATTAGCTACTCGTATCGCCCTGTCATCCATCTTCTCATCACGATAAACACCGAATATATGAGCGTAAGCAAGCGTAAATTCAGGGTCGAGGCTTATCGCTTCTTCGAACGCTGCCAATGCTTTTAAGGACTCTCCTGTTCCGGAGTGGATATAAGCTTCTCCCAATCCAAAATAAATCTCTTTTTCGTCAGGATACATCAACAATAAGCGTTGATATGTATCTATGGCTTTGGAAAAATTACCATACAATTGGGCTTCCAATCCTTCAACCAATAACAGTTCCCCCTCTGCAAGGCTCTCCTCATTCAGTAAAATCTTTTTAATAGTCTCTTTGGCAGGTAAAATTTCGAAATTCCACAATTGTGCCACAGCAAGTTTATAAAGAGCTTTGGTAAATGTGGAGTCTATTTCTACCGCACGATTGAACTTTTCTATCGCTTTACCAAAAATTTTTTCATTCAGAAATTCGAGTCCTTCAAGATATAATTGATAGGCTTCTGATGAATTTGTAGTTATTTCTTTAACTGGAGCGTCAATATCACCGAGTTTACTCACGAATCCTAAATCAGCCCTCACTTCCTTTGTAAGCATATCCACAAGAGCAAAGAGGTCTTTACTATCTGCCCGCTGGGAATCTACAATCTTTCCATCCCTTACACCCTCTATCTGTGTAGTAAGAACCATCTGAGAACCGATTCTGGATAACTTACCTACCAACATCCATCTGGCGCCGGCTTCTCTCGCAACTTCACTTGCATTCGAGCGGTCTATAATTCTGTCCTCTCCCTTGCGATTCCTCTTTGCTATATCATAGAGACGCTGGCCACCGATAATACGTAAGTCATGAGATTGCGAGAGGTCTGTAATCATAAGTTCTTTTATCATCTCAGCATGTCTTTCAGAATCGGAAGGGTCCATCATATTTTCGATGAACATTACTGCTAAAGAATTTTCATCAGCTGCTACTTCAGATATGGAAGATTCTCCTGAAAACCATCCCCTGGCAAAGAAGAAAATCAACAGAGCAGCAGCTCCCACTGCCCACGGTAATATTTTAATAGGTGATCTTTTAGATTCTACTTTATCTGATATCGACTCCAGATCAGCAACCGGAGCTTCCGGTTCCGCCGTAAATGGCATTGAAAGAGTTAAACCCTTTCCTTTTAAACAATAGATCTTTATTGGATGATCGACGTTCTTTAGCTCTTTTTCCCCTAAGTATTCGGCTTCCATATTCGGTTGATTTCTGATATCATCGTATACACGCCCCGATATAAAAATACCTCCCGGTTCAGCCAACGGTTCAATCCGCGATGCCACATTAACTCCGTCACCGTATATCTCTTCCCCCTTCCTGACAACATCACCGACATGTATCCCGATTCTAAGGTATATATCTTTTTCCTTAATCAAAGCCCACTGAACCTCGATCGCGCAATTAACGGCTTCTATGGCGCTGATAAATGTGCAAAATGTTCCATCACCCACATATTGAAGAACCTCACCATCATGCTTTTTAACCAGAGGCGCGAGAATTTCTCTCTGGCGTTCATTAAGCTTCCGTGCCTTTGGTTCGTCATCCTGCATTAGGGCTGTATAACCCACCATATCGGTGAACATTATTGCGGCAAGTTTGCGTTTTGGCTCAGATGGCATCTTACATCCTTTTAAACATCTAATAAAGATCTTACAAAACTAAGAGTAGAAGATACCTCTTTGATTAAAATACCGCAAGATAAATGATTTCTAAATTAATTCTTAAGGAGTTCCTGAGTGCGCCCAATATGTGCCCACACAAAGCTCACTAAAAGACACTGAACGAAACCCAAAGTCCTAAAAACGTATGAGTTTTGGCACATTGGAAATGTGTCTCATAAACCAACGTTAATAAGACAAAAAAACAGTGTCCCAAAACCTAAATGTCAGAAACTCTCGTTTTCATGAGTTTTGAACTGCGAAATGGTGTGTTATAACTGACGTTTATGTGACAGCATTATTTCAACAACACCATCTTCCTCGTTTGCACGAAATCGCCTGCTTGGAGGCGGTAGAAGTAGATACCACTTGCCATAAAAGATGCATCCCATGTGACCTGGTGATTTCCAGCGAGCATATTGCTATTGATGAGGAGTGCTACTTCCTCTCCGAGTAGGTTATAAATTGTCAATGAGACATCTCCCATTTTGGGAATAGCATACTCTATTGTTGTAGTCGGGTTGAACGGATTGGGATAATTGGCTGATAGCTCATAGGATATAGGAGTGGAAAATTTTCCCTCCTCTACCGAGATAAGCGTCTGGGTGTATTTAATTGTAGTATAAACAGAACCATTATTGCCCATGGTGTTGCCGGTAACATAAACGTTCCCTGAAGCGTCAAGGACTATGGCTTGAGCTTGATCCCAACCATTTCCCTGACTGTTGTATCTCAACACCCACCGTTCAACTCCATCTGTATCGTATTTAACAGTGGCGTAATCCGTTGTCCCGGAACCATCACTGCGTCCGGTCACGTATATATTTCCTGAAGCGTCAAGGGCCATGGCGGTCGCACCGTCAGAGGAGTTTCCC
>CBDUTM010000200.1:0-4252 GCA_965369985.1 uncultured bacterium
GGAGAAAGTATTCCGGTTGAAAAAGGAGAGGGAGACTCCGTATATGCCGGGAGTATAAATGGTGATAGCGCGCTTAAAGTCAGAGTTACGAGGATTTCTTCAGAGAGCACTTTATCTACTATCGTAAAGTTGGTGGAGGAAGCAAGAAACAATAAATCACCTTCGGAAAGATTCGTGGATAAATTTTCAAAATATTACACGCCGTCTGTCGTAGCAATTTCAATTTTAATGGTTATTGTGCCGACCCTGTTGTTCAGCGAACCTTTTAGTATATGGTTTTATCGTAGTTTGGTTCTTCTGGTAGTAGCTTGTCCGTGTGCATTAGTAATTTCCACTCCGGTGACAATTGTAAGTGGATTAACTCGCGCAGCACGTTCCGGTGTTTTAGTCAAAGGGGGAAATATTCTAGAAGCGATGGCGCAGGTTGACGCTGTGATATTGGATAAAACCGGAACTATCACGGAAGGGAAGCCTGAAGTTGTGGATATACTCCCGCTGAATCAGACGTCTCGTGAAGTCATAATGAGCACCGCTGCCTCAGTGGAATCAGCATCGGAACATCCTGTGGCAAAAGCTGTATTGACCGCAGCGGAAAATATGGGGGCCGAGTTTGAAAAAGGCGAAAAATTACACAATCACCCCGGAGAAGGCACGCACGCTATAGTTAACGGTAAAAAGGTTTATGTAGGAAATCACAAGTATTTTGAAAAATCCGGTCTCTGTAACAGTAAGATTGAAGAAACACTCGAAAAAATAGAAGAGACCGGAAGAACAGCGGTACTGGTATGGGAAGAAAAATCTCCAATAGGTATCATAGCGGTTCAGGACGTAGTTCGTCCGATAGCGAACCAAGTCGTCACACAGTTAAGATCTCTGGGAGTTGAAAAGATATTGCTACTCACCGGGGATAACAGCCGAACCGCAGCTGCGGCTGCCGGGGTGGCGGGAATCACGGATTTTCGAGGTGAATTGATGCCGGAAGAGAAGATGAATATCGTATCCGAACTGACCAACAATGGATTTAATACAATGATGGTGGGAGACGGTGTGAACGATACACCGGCACTTGCCGCAGCGGATGTTGGTGTTGCAATGGGTTCTGCAGGTTCTGATCAGGCGATAGAAACAGCTGATGTGGCGCTAATGTCAGATGATTTGACCAAACTTCCATTCGGAATCGCTCTTGCTAAGAAATCTCTAAGAATCGTAAAAGAAAATATCAGCTTCGCTATAGGAATAAAGGCGTTGTTTATGCTGATGGCGCCTTTCGGTCTGGCAACTTTGTGGATGGCTGTTGCAGCGGATATGGGTGCAAGCTTAATAGTTATCGCCAACGGTATGAGGGTATTACGTTTTAAGGGCTGAGATTTCCCATGCTACATATCGTATCCTGCTGTTATATACAATCGATTAATACCTTCTGAACTTCTTCCCCACTCTATGCCGGCAGGACCAATCGGCGTTTCAATGATCAGTGCTCCGCCATAACCCGAAATAAAATCATCAACTGAAAACGGTGTTTCCGGGTTTCTAAGGGCTTGTCCGACATCATATCTTAGTGAGAAATGAGTATTAACGAATGAATTAACGGGCATACGATATCTGATTTCAAGACTTGCATGAAATAGTTTTCGAGCGACAAATCTGCTCTCTCGAGTACCATAGAGCATTGATCGGCCGCCTAATCGGAATTGTTCGGAAAATGGGAGAGTCAAATCACCGATACCAAATCTAAAATATGGTCGAACTGTTAATCTTCTATTAACTGTATCATATTTTTCGAATATCCATTCTAAAGAAGTGTATCCGATTTCACTGCCGAGTGACCTGGATGAGAAAGTATAACTGAAGCGGCTGTAAAGGCCCTCTGTTGGAAGGTAGGTCTTGTTTCTCCTGTCAACTGTTGAGCGTAGCCTGACGGCAACGATATCGTTTTGGGATTCAACGCTAATCCCCAAGTCACTCAATCCTGTAATTTTTGAATTAATGAGCAATATCTCGCCTGTTGCGGAGCCTAATCTTCTTATCTGGGCTCCTACGAGGAAAGATCCTTCAAATCTACGTTCTTGATATTCACCAGCCTTTTCGGCATTACTTCCATAAAGATGATGTTTTCTATCGCCGAAATCAAATTTAATTCCATTAGTCAGAAAACTATTTCCCAAACGTGGAATACGATAACGTAAACGAACGATATTATCACGTTCACCGAAGGTCCCTGATAACGAAACGCTATTCCCGCTTCCGAACAAATTTTCATGTCTGATTTCTATCTTACCCATAGTGTTTCGTTCTCGATCTGACCTTAATCCAATTAACGCTCTGATATATGGCTGCTCCTCAACCCGGAGAATTACCTTATGCCCTTCACCGGCTCTTTCCACGGAGAGTGAAACTTGCCTGAAAAACCGTGTCGCATATATATTATTTAATCCTTTGTCTGCTTTTTTAATGTTAAATAGATTCCCGGAAGTCATAGGAAACTCGGCAAGAATTACATTAGCCGATGTATATGAATTCCCTACCACAGAGACTGAACTTATCAAGCCTTCGTCAATATTTATTTCAAGAGACCTCGTTGTGGAGTCATACGAAACGCTATGAACAGCAGCTAAAGAATAGCCATCATCGCGGTAAATCCTTATCATTGATTCGAGAGCTTTATCAAATGATGATGCATAATAAGTTCGGTTATCATCAAATCCTGAAGCCTGAACTAATTCTTCAGTAGAGAATTCTGAGTTTCCCGAAATGGTTACCTTAGAAATAGTGATACTGTTTTGTCTTAAATCCTGATCGTCTTTAGATAAGCTATCTACAATCTCAACCTTTTCTTCTGTACGAGTGTTTATGAGTAAGTTAATATCTGAAATAATTTTTTCTGTTGCAGTTCTTCCGGCATCTATTAGTTGAGACAAGTTGGAAAAATCTGTTGGTAGCCTTGAAGATAATTCGGGAGTTACAATTACGTCGGCAAGTTCCCTGAGATCCTCAAGAGCAGGTTGCATCATTATAGTGATGATTTGATCAGCAATTTCCCAGGGAAGTCTTAAGTCTTCCGGATTCCTCAATGGTGAAACTACATCAAACGCAATTACAATATCGGCGCCCAGATCTCGAGCGATATCAGTTGGGAGTGCGTTTACAATGCCTCCGTCAGTTAGGAGCATTCCGTCTTTTTCGATAGGAGATATTATCAGAGGAATCGCTATACTAGCCCTTAATATTTCCACGATATCACCCTCGGAAAATACTATTGGCTTTCCGGAATTTAGATCCAGCACCACCGCCCTGAACGGTATTTTCAAATCGTCAAAATTTGTACTGCTATTGTAAGGGGCTTGAAGAAAAAGCCTGTTCAAACGTCCTCTGAGTTTTTGTCCTGAAGAAAATCCTAAAGGAATATAAGGTTTAATGCCTTTGAATCGAAATGAAAGGTTGAATTGCTCTCCTTCTTCTTGTTGGCTTGCGAGAAGCGTTTTCCGTTCAAACTCATCTCTGAGGAGATCGTCCCAGTCTGAACCCAATACAAATTCTTCAAGTTCCGAAGAAGAATAACCTGCGGCGTATAATCCTCCTATTATACTTCCCATACTAACGCCGATTATCATATCAATAGGGATGTTCCATTTCTCAAGAACTTGCAATGCTCCAATATGGGAAATCCCTCTTGCGCCTCCGCCTCCAAGTACCAACGCTACTGTTGGTCGGTTTATACTTTTTTCTCTAATAGGGAAAAAAGATTTTCCATGAGTGAAGATTTTTTGATCAGCACTATCCTGAGCCCATGTAATGGAGCTAATCAAACATATGAGTAATAGAACGAATATTTTCTTCATATAAAGCTAAAACTATCATTTGCAGGTTTGAAAGGCAATATAATGAAATATTTAGATTAGCAGGATTTTCTTGTTTTATATTCAAGAACATCTATTATTAAATAGTCGGACTCACAATCAGAAAGAGATAAATAGAGATTTGAGTTTTTTATTCATATTTATAGACGGAATTGGAATTGGTAAGCGTGACACAAGTGTGAATCCTTTTGCTGCCGCACAATCAAAGTATTTTACCTCATTCTTAGATAATAATAAGCCTGAGATTCCTCCTTACAAGGACGGCATAACTATCCCGACAGACGCCTGTTTGGGAGTTAAGGGATTACCGCAAAGCGCTACCGGGCAGACTTCATTATTTTCAGGGATTACTGCGCAAAAAGAAATTGGACGGCATCTGAGTGGTTTTCCCACAC
>CBDUTM010000201.1:0-4242 GCA_965369985.1 uncultured bacterium
CTGTGATTATGGATAAGCAATTAAATAATACCGGTTTAAACCTCCTACTTTTACTGAAATATGCGAGGAAAACCCAGCAGGATCTCGCCGACGAGATCGGTAAATCGCGGCAGGCGGTTAGCGCATGGGTGAACGGCACACAGCTACGGTCTCGATCTCTTATCGATCTGGCGCGAATAATGAGCAGCTGGCTTGGAGTTCGGATCAAACCGAACGATTTTCACGGCGATAATTTCGCCGAAACACTTATCTCAGGTTTAAACGACAAACGAGTCGAACATGACTCTTCACACGTCCGCCCCTCCCTATCTGTGGACGAATATATTTGGAAGAACCGCAAATCTGAAAATCTTGATGAACACGACGAAGCGTTTTTAAAAAGTCTGTACAGTCGCGGCGTAAAACTCGATAAGGTATCTGAAGAAAGCATTCGTAACATCCTCATTTCATTCCGGGAAAACGCTAAAGAGCAGTGGATTTCGGGGTCAAAATAGCCGAAGAGTATGGCTTTACGCTCATTCCGGCTGATCTCGATAAAGGTTTACGTGGCTGTGTTTCTGTCTCAAACGGCATCAAACTCATCATTATCAACAGTAACGACCGCCCTGAGCGGCAAAACTTTACCGTAGCGCATGAGATAGGTCATTTCGCTCTAAACCACTTTGATTCAGAAAAACAGACATGGGAACAGGAAGAAGAAGCGAACCTTTTCGCCGCTGACCTTCTCCTCGATCCGGCTGAACTTCGCGGGAAAGCGTATGAGCCTATTGCCGATCTCAAAAAATCATTCCCTCACTGCTCACATGAGGTCATCGCCCGGCAATGCCTGAAGCATCGGGAGGCGGTGATGACAATTTTTGATAACTTCCATATGACCACGCGAGTGAACTCACCTCTTATGAACAGACAAGGCTCAGTTCCGCTGCACGATTACGAATTCGACAGCGTGAAACGTTGCCTTAAGAAACGCGCTCGCCTCCACCGCCGTAACAACGAGATAGAATGCTGGGCAAATTATATAGAAGACCCGCCCGGTACCAAGTTCCGCCGTGTCATACTCTTCACCGAAGCCCGCACAGAAAGCAGGGATGAGTGAAAATTGCTATAACCACAAAAAACTCCCGTCATTGCGAGCAAAGCGAAGCAATCTCAATAATGCGATACCGATAAACTGAGATTGCCGCGTCGTCGTTCCGACTCCTCGCAATGACAAACAACTCCTACTCCAGCGCTCTGCCTATCGCTTTGATATACTCGGGTTCTTTGACTATCTCGTTATAAGAGAAGAAGATGAAATCGTTTATCCCCCGCGATAGCGTTTTATATATTTTGCTTTCCACATCGAAATGATTCTGATTGAACGCTCCGATCCCCATAATGAGTTTATCCGGCGGAACCACTCTGAGTATCTCTTCCACATTGGACATGAATAGTTTCAGGTCGGCGTTATAGTTCATCGGAACGGCGTAATCCAGCGAGCCTTCCCGGATCCATTTGACCCAATTCTGATAGTTCTTGTCGATGGCAAATATCGGACTCGGCTTTACAGCTGCGGTCAGCAGGACGTTTTTTCCTGACGAATTTATCATTGAGCGGATACCCTCCACGAGTGAACTGATGCTGCGAAGCTTATAGTTCGTCCACTGCCTCCGAAACGACTTGACGCTTTCCGGGCCCATCACTTCGCTGATCTCTTTTCCGTTCTCGATAAAGATCTCCGGGTCAACACCCGTCTGCGCTCTGAAGTTATCCAGCGCTCCTTCATTGTAGCCGTATTCAGGTCCGGGATAACGCACATAATCGAGATGCAGCCCGTCCAGCATATAATTATCTAATAGTTCGCCGAATACTGATAAGAGATATTTTTCAACATTGGGATTGCCGGGCGCAAGAAATACTCCTTCCGAACCTTGCATGCGAAACTGCCGGCGATTCTTCTTCGCGTCGATGACTTCGCCGTACGCCTTAGCCGTCCACTCGGGATGAACATTCAGCAGATGTTTTTTTGATTTAGGTTTTTTATCGGAAGACCAGAGAAGATATACATTGACCCATGCATGCACCTTGATATTCTTTTTATGCGCCTGCTTTATCATCTCTTTCAGCGGATCAAAATTCCTCCCGCGAACCTGAGGAGCTTTTATGACGATGCTGCTGTTATAGTATGCGTCACCTCTCCCCCGTACCTGCGCGAATATATGATTGAAGCCGAATTTGTGTGCCGTATCCACTATCTCGGTAACGCTTTTTTTGCTAACCAGTCTGTCCCGTATGACCCAGATAGCTTTGATATTAGTGTTATTCGGCTGCTGAGCGGTTACTTCTGCGGAAAGAAACAGTGTTAAAAGAAAAGGCAGCATAAAAATGCTGCCCTTTTGAAATCTGTGAGCCCGGATCTTATTTTCCGGAAGTGACTTTTCGGATCTTATCTTTAAGGCCTTCTTTCTTTTCCGGTTTCTTCTCTTCTTCTACCGGTTTTTCCATGTCGACGAGTTCAAGGATCGACATCGGCGCTCCGTCACCCTGACGGAAACCGAGTTTGATCACGCGCGTGTATCCGCCTTGTCGCTCGGCGAAATGCGGCGCTATCTCGTCAAAAAGCATTTTGACTATATCTTTATTCGGAATGAAGCTCAGCACATGCCTTCTTGCCGCAAGAGTTCCCTTCTTTCCAAAAGTGATTAGTCGTTCGGCGAGTCTTCTAGCTTCTTTCGCTTTAGGATGAGTCGTCTTTATTTTTTTATGCAGAAAGAGAGAGGCAACCATATTATTGAGCATCGCTCTTCGATGGCTGGGTGTTCTTCCGAGCTTTTTCTTTTTATTCCGGTGTCTCATGATTAAAAGTCGTCTTCTCCGATGTATCGATTAACGTCCATATCGAAATTAAGCCCTAATTCGCCCAGCTTTTGCTGGAGTTCCAGAAGAGACTTTCTTCCGAAGTTTTTAAACTTGAGCATTTCCTGTTCGCTTTTGGAGACCAGATCACCCAGAATATTTATCTCGGCGGCTTTCAGACAATTGTGTGACCGCACTGAAAGTTCCAGCTCGTCAATGCTTCGCAGGAGTTGTTTCCTGGTGCGAGCCATATCCTCTTCCTCTTCATGCGGCTCGTCGAATTTATCTTCTATTTCCGAGGTGATGAAGAGATTCAGATGATTGCGCAAAACCTTTGCTGCATGGCTTACCGCATCGTCCGGTGTAATGCTTCCGTCCGTTTCAACGTCAAGAATGAGCTTCTCGTGATCTGATTTACCTTCGACTCGTGCGGATTCGACTTCATATCTTACGAATTTAACGGGTGTGAAGATCGAATCGATATAGATCGTACCTATAGGGGATTCAGGTTTTTTATTTTTATCTGCAGGAACGTATCCTCTGCCTCTTTCGATCCGTAGTTCGAGAGTGAAATCTGCGTCCTCATTCAGAGTGGCAATGTGAAGATTGGGATTGAGAATTTCTAAATTGGCTGAGCCTTTTTGTATATCGCCCGCTTTTAGAGTTCCCTTTCCTTTTACGTCGATGCTGACCTTTTCAACATTTCCTTCAAGCATTTTCAGCCGTACTTCTTTGAGGTTGAGAATGAAATCCGATACATCTTCAACTACGCCAGCTATGGTGGTAAATTCATGATTTACACCATCAACCTTTATTGAGATGATCGCTGATCCCGGTATAGAGTTCAGTAATGCGCGTCTTAGCGAATTACCGAGTGTTCTTCCGTATCCTTTTTCCAACGGTCCAAGGGATAAGGTCCCTTTTGTGGTGGAGTATGATGTTTCGTCTATCTGCACGCCCTCGGGCAATTTTACTGTCATATTATTCATATTTAGTTCCTATGCTACTTTGAGTAAAGTTCAACTACTAACTGTTCTTTTACGTTAAGTGGTATTTGTTCTCTTTCAGGAATTTCAATTACTCTTCCAAACATTCCTGCTTTATCCAGCTCAAGCCACGGTGTTGCGTTTTCTGTTTTCACGCGCCTCATAGATGCGTGAATTACTTCCATCTTTTTCGCTTTGTCCCGGACTTCAATGCTGTCGCCCTGACGTGTTAGATAAGAAGGAATATTTACGGTGCTCCCGTTAACGTTGAAGTGGCGATGACTGATAAGCTGTCTCGCTGCGCTTCGTGACGGAGCAAATCCGAGCCTGTACACTACGTTATCGAGTCTGCTCTCCAACAACAGAAGAAGGTTAGTTCCTGTAACGCCTTTCATCCTGTCGGCTTTCTTATAATATTTCC
>CBDUTM010000202.1:0-4236 GCA_965369985.1 uncultured bacterium
CTGCACTAATTCAGGATAATTTCTGACTGCATCCGACATACTGCAAAATATAACACCCTTCTCCGTCAACTCTTTGTCTACGTCCGTGAAAGTGACCTGAGAATCATGCTGAATGAGTAATCCCGGTTTGCACATTCCGCCGTTTTCTTCAAGATGAATTGCTTCATCTGAAAGTAGCTTTACTGCTTCTTGGGGAAACGATTCAAATTTTTCCACCGCTGAATATTTTGACGCTTCTGACATTTTCGCATTTTTAATATTCAGGTTGGATATATCAGTATATTTCCACATCTCATCGCGCAGAGTAGGCATCGGCAGATTTTCGTAAGCTTCCCATGCCGTTACGCGTTTTTCTTTGATCCAATCCGGGTTTTCAGAGTCGCTTGAAATGCGATCTACATCTTTCCGTCCAAATCCCAACAGTTCTGTCATCAACCTACTGATCCCTCCATCTGAAGTTCGATCAGCCTGTTCATCTCTACCGCATATTCCAGCGGCAGTAATTTTGTAAATGGCTCTATAAAACCATTAATTATCATATTCCGCGCTTCCTCTTCAGGAACACCTCTCTGCTGAAGATAGAATATCTGCTCATCGGAGAGCTTTGATACTGTCGCTTCATGCTCTATCGCAGCGGTAGGGTCTTCGATCTCGATATAAGGATATGTATCTGTTGCGGAAGCTTCATCAAGCAGCAGGGCATCGCAGTTGACATTACTCTTACAACCTTCCATCCCTTCATATATCTTCACGAGTCCCCGATACGTAGACCTGCCCTCTCCTTTACTGATAGACTTTGAAAGGATCTTCGATGTGGTGTTAGAAGCCAGATGCACTACCTTTGAACCCACATCCTGATGCTGACCGCTGTTGGCAAACGCGATAGAGATCACATCCGCTTTTGCGCCGCGTTCCATCAGATAGACCGAAGGATATTTCATCGTTACTTTACTTCCGAGATTCGCGTCTATCCATTCCATTGTAGCGTTCTCATATGCTTGAGCGCGTTTGGTCACGAGATTGTAAACATTGCCGGACCAATTTTGCAGCGTGGTGTACCTTACGCGTGAATCTTTCAGGCAGATGATCTCCACAACCGCTGAATGCAGTGAATTTGTCGTATATGTGGGAGCGGTACAGCCTTCTATATACTGAACATTCGATCCTTCGTCGGCGATTATCATTGTGCGTTCAAACTGACCCATATTCTGAGTATTGATGCGGAAATACGCTTGCAGAGGTAAGCCGACTTTAACGCCTTTCGGTATATAAAGGAAACTTCCGCCGCTCCAGACAGCGGTATTTAGAGCCGCAAGTTTATTATCTGCTGCCGGAACAACTGTTCCGAAATATTTCTTCAGGAGCTTCGCATGGTCTTTCAGAGCAGTATCCGTGTCAACAAATACCACACCCTGCTTTTCCCACTCGCCTTGCAGAGCGCCGTAAACGGATTCGCTGTCATACTGAGCTTCGGCTCCGGCGAGGAACTTTCTCTCTGATTCAGGTATACCGAGTTTATCGAAAGTCTCTTTGATATCAGCCGGCACATCATCCCAATCTGTCATCTTCCTATCCGATGCGCGGACAAAATAGATAATATCATCGAAGTCGATCTCGGAGAGGTCTGCTCCCCATTTCGGCATCGGTTTCTCCAAAAATATTTCATACGCCTTAAGCCGGATATCTGTCATCCACCCCGGTTCGTTCTTTATATTGGATATATCTTCAACGGTTTTCCGTGTAAGTCCTTTATCGAACTTTATCTCCGGTTTAACATCATCCGAAAATCCGTATTTATATTCATCTGTCCCTATATCAGCTGTTGGTAATGACATTAGTCACTTTCCTTTCCCGATTCGCCGTACTTTTCTTTGAGCCAATCGTAACCTTGGTCCTCTAATTTTTCGGCGAGTTCACCTCCGCCGGATTCAACTATTTTGCCATCTATCATAACATGAACGTAATCAGGTTTAATGTAACGCAGTATCCTCTGATAGTGTGTGATAACCAATACTGACGAGTCTTCAGGGAGCAGTTCATTCACGCCTTTTGCTACAATTTGAAGCGCGTCAATATCGAGACCTGAATCGGTCTCATCGAGTACTGCCAACTTCGGCTGAAGAATTGCCAATTGCAGTATCTCGTTACGCTTCTTCTCGCCTCCCGAAAATCCTTCATTAAGATATCTGCCGGAGAATGATTCGTCTATCTGCAGGAACTCCATCTTCTCTTTGAGCAGATTCCGGAACTCCCAAATGCTTAACTCGTCCTTTTTAACAGCGTTATATGCAACGCGCAAAAAGTTATCAACGGTCACTCCGGGTACTTCCGAAGGGTACTGAAATGCGAGAAACATTCCGTTGCGCGCTCTCTCGTCGGGAGTCATCTTTAATATATCGTTTCCTTCCATCGTGATGGAGCCGCCCGTGACCTCATAACTTGCCTTGCCCGCTAAGGCATAAGCGAGAGTGCTTTTTCCGGTACCGTTAGGACCCATTATGGCGTGAACTTCTCCCGGACCTATTTTCAGGTTCACTCCATTGAGGATCTGTTTATCATCTATCTTTACTTTTAAGTCATCTACCTTGAGCAGACCGTTCTTTCCTGTCATTTTATAAATTTATCCTTTCTATATCTTCAAAAGTTATGCGGCAGCTAATATTTTCTTCTGATCATATTCAAACTTCGGGAATGTGCCGAGATCAGATTCATTTAGCGGGTCATTCAGAAGCATATTAATTTTTTGAATCCAATATTCAAGCGACAGTAACAGATCGGTGACATCTATTCCATCACTCGAATCAGCATAATCAGACAACTTTCTCTGCGCCTTATTAAGCTGCCTATATGCTCCAATATGATTCGAGTCTCTTAAATGATAGAAACCCACTGCAACATGAATTAATCCCTGTAGAAAGCGTCTCAAATCTCCCCCCTTATCCATCCATATATCTTCAAGCGTTTCGTGACACGCGAAGTATTTACCGCTGTTGTGTTCCTCAAGTCCTTTTATAAGCTCTCGGCGTTCATTCTGAGTTAATTTACCGAGCAATTTATCCTTTCACAAACATATGTATTTACTGCTCTTAACATAATACGACAATCTTTGTCCTAATTAATATACTTTAGCTGCTATTGATTGGCAAGAGAAATTATAGGAATATTTTATAATCGGATATTGTGGCAGTCAGGACTTGTCCTGACGCCGTGAGCAAAAAACTTGCGGTCAGGATAAATCCTGACTCGCACAGAAATTATGGGGCTCTATTTATACAGAAATTGATTATTTGTTTGAAGCTATCTTAAGAACAACTCTGTTATAATCAAGAATCGCAAGATCAATCTGATCATTGATATCTGGTATCTTTGTCATGGATGCCGGTTTCATTTTAACAATATCGCCATTTACTTTCACTGTTCTTGTATTTACAAGTCCACCAACTAAAATTGAAATTACGACATCAACAATATCATACTGTTCGTGAATCTTAAGATTAATTACTCCGTCACCGTTAAATTTGTTTACTTGCTTATTAATAGCCTTATCAATTTCTGAATCTTTTATAGTTATTAACTGTACAATAAGAAAGATTGCTTTCGTATTGTATTCAAGCTCTCCGACTACTTCATAGTCGTCAATATTATTCGGTGTCGTCAAAGATACGAATGTGTCTAAGGAATGTGTTTCGTAAATAACGCTTTCACAGCTGAGAGTTAATGAAACTAAAGAAACAATAATAATAAAGGTAAGTGATTTTTCTTTCATGAGATTAATTCTCCATATTGAGGTTTCAAAATTGATATCAAACTATCATTCACCGGGTATAGATTCCTCACTGCTTGTGTACTTCACCACAATACCGCTAATCTCAACAGTTTTTCTGGTATAGATACCGAGAGTGATTATCCCTAAAAATCCATCCATAAATGTTTTTGTCGTTTTAATTTCCAGGTTTATAACGCCGTTGCCATTTAGTTTAGATACCTCATTATCAATCACTTTGCCAATATCAGGATGATTCCTAATGCTTAAACCCCAGTATAACCAATCTCCTTCCTTAATCACGCTGAATTCTCCCATTCGCGTATATCCGGCGTCGTCATTTCCCGATCCCATCAAGATACTTGATTCTGCGTTGCTCGAATCAATATCCATGTGTGCACAACCAAGAGTACCGATTAATAGCAGCGAAATTGAGAAAATCATAATTGAGATATTTCGCATATCGAAGTCCC
>CBDUTM010000203.1:0-4225 GCA_965369985.1 uncultured bacterium
AACTTCGTCTGCTGCTTTCTTTACTATACTCAGAGCTATAGGTTATAATTGGAAGGTGTGTTTTATTCAATTCATTAAGGGTTCGTGGAAATACGGTGAAATGGAAGGATTTAAACAGTTAGAACCTAAAGTGGATTTTTTCCGAAAGGGTCTCGGATTCTATAAGATAATGGATGATAAGCTTCCTGAAGAAGATCATAAAAAAGCAGCAGCGGAAGCGCTCAGCTTCTCTCTTGAGAAGATAACCTCAGAGATTTACGATATGATCATACTCGATGAATTCAATGTTGCTTTGCAAACTAAATTGATAAGTGAGGATGATGCCCTCGAACTTTTGAGACAGCGACCAAAATGGCTGCACCTGATCATCACCGGACGCGGAGCCACTGAATCAATTATGAAAGAGTGTGATTTGGTCACTGAAATGAAAGAAATAAAGCATCCTTATCAATCGGGAATTAAAGCGCAGAAAGGTTTCGACTTCTAAACGAAAATCTTTTTTCATAATTCTACTTATTTAAGTCTCGCTTGCTCCGAGAGTCTCATTATGATTATATTCTAATCTTATGACTTCTCACGTACATCACAAACAAAGCGGTCCTCAATCGCTAAGCTGCGCGGTTGTTACAATTTCTGATACCAGGACTGAAGACAATGACGAAGGGGGCAAATTTATTGCGGATTCATTAAGCTCAGCAGGTCATCAGATCAAAAGGAAATTGATAGTAAGAGATGAATCCGAGGGAATAAGAAAAGTAATAGCAGAAATGATCGGCTCGGGTGATTACGATCTTATCATCACTACAGGCGGTACGGGAATAGCCTCGCGGGATAACACTATTCAGACTCTGAAGCCGTTATTGGAGAAAACAATGGAAGGATTTGGCGAGCTGTTCAGAAGCTTGAGTTATGATGAGATAGGATCGAGGGCGATGCTAAGCAGTGCCACAGCAGGGGTTGGAGGCAGCACTTTATTATTTTGTCTACCGGGGTCGCTGAATGCGGTAAAACTCGGTATGGAGAAATTGATAATGCCGGACCTTGGACATCTCATCTGGGAAGCGACCTGCTGATGAGGGCATTTGGAAAATTAACGCCTTTTGATGAAGCTCTTAAATTGTCACTGGAAGTTTCGATTCCCATTGAGAGAACAGAAAAGGTGAAACTCGAAAATGCCTTAGGGAGAGTCCATGCTCAAGAATTAATATCACCGCTGAATGTTCCTGATTACACGCGAGCCGCGATGGACGGTTATGCGCTGATAGCTGATGATACATCTTCGGCTTCCGGAGATTTGAAAGTCTCATTAAGGATCATCGGAGAAATATTTGCCGGCGATCCGGCAAATCATGTTCTCAGTCAAGGAGAATGCTTCAAGATCGCTACCGGCGGTATGCTGCCGGAGGGAGCAAATGCAGTTATTCCATTCGAGGATATTGAGGAGCGACCGGATTCCATTGCTCTTGAAACTCCGGTGCCTGAAGGTTCCTGTCTCGGACTTGCGGGGGAAGATATTAAAGAAGGGGATGTCATTCTGAAAAGTGAAACTATTCTTCATTCAGCTCATATTGGAGCCGCGGCTTCAGTTGGAATATCCGAGCTAATATGCTATGCTAAACCTGTAGTGGCGATCGCGGTAAGCGGTGATGAAATAGTTGAAGTCGGAGGGGAACTCGGGGTCGGTCAGGTCTATGATACAAATTCGTATACACTTTCTGCGGTAATATCAAAAGCGGGGGGCAAAGCGGAAAAACTTCCTATCGTCCGTGACAGTGTAGAAAATATCGAAAAAGCCATTCAGTCTTCTAATGCTGATATTATAACGTTTACAGGTGGGTCAAGCGTTGGCGAGAAAGATTTGATTGTTGATGCAATCGAGAATCTCGGGGAAGTTATTTATCATGGAATAACCGCAAAACCCGGTAAGCCGGGTCTCCTCGGCAAGGTTGGGGATAGTCTGGTGGTCGGGATGCCGGGTTATCCGACTTCATGCCTCACGATAGCGAATGTGCTGCTGGCTCCGATGATCAGAAAAATTTCTCGCAACAGACCGGCTGAATATAATGCCGAAGTTGAAGTGGAATTAGGCGAAACAATAACCGCGAAATCGGAATCTCATCAGATCGTGACAGTTAAGATCGAAAATGGAAAAGCTATTCCGGTATTCAGAGGCTCATCCGCCATAACCAGTATGTCGAATGCGGACGGCTATGTCGAACTCCCAAACGGAGTATCTGAATTGAAGGCAGGGGAGTTGGTGCGTGTAACGCTATTATGATTTCGGCGTTCAGCGATAACTTAAAAGTTGCCGACGATCTTCGTTCTCTAATAGATGGAGACGTTTTATCAAGTAATGTCTCGCGGCAGCTTTACAGCACGGCGGCATGTATCTATGAGCTTACACCGTTGGTGATAGTTGTACCACAACATGCGGATGATGTCCAAAAAACTTTGAAGTATTCTTCTGAAACGGGAATTCCCATTACAGCGAGAGGAGCAGGCTCCGGATTAGCAGGAGCTGCACTGGGAACCGGTATCATACTTGATTTCACGAAATATATGAACAAAATAATCAGCATTGACGGTGATATCGCTACTGTACAACCCGGATTAATATATGGCAGATTGAACAGATATCTTCGCTCAAAAGGGCTTCATTTTGCGCCTGACCCTTCTAGCGGAGATTTTTGCTCGATCGGGGGGATGTTAGGCACGAACGCGGCGGGACCTCATACATTGAAATACGGCTCTACGAAAGATTGGATAGAATCTCTCAACTTTGTGACCGCAAACGCAGAATCGATGACATCTTCAATTATGAATATTGGGGATATGAATGAGCGGTCAACTTCGAATATTCCGAAAGCAGTTTTTGATCTGATAAATGAAAATAAAGAATTGATCGCTACTTCGGCTCCGAATGTAAACAAAAATTCTTCAGGGTATAATATATTTGACGTTATCAAAAAAGATAAATTCGATCTGAGCAAATTAATCGTCGGCTCCGAAGGAACGCTGGGCGTGATAACCGAAGCAAAACTAAAACTCGCACAATTACCGAATTCAAAAGGGTTTGTGCTGGTTTCTTGTTCCAAACTTGAAGATGCGGGCGAGTGCATAAATAAATTGATGGAACTTGAACCATCCGCCCTTGATATGATAGACGACAAGTTGGTTGATATATCAATGGAAGCAAACCCGCACCTGAGGGAAGTTATCCCTTCCGAAGCAAAATATATATTGTTTGCCGAGTTTTCCGGCGATTCGGACGAAGAAGTAAAACAGCAGCTTGATGAGGCTGATGGTGTCGTTTACGGTGCCGGTAAACCGGCGTTTTCGGTGAAGCGCTCCACGGATCCTGCTGAGATGGAAAAATTATGGTCGGTGAGGAAAGCAGCAGTTGGAATATTGAGTAAGATCAAGGGTAGCCAAAAACCCGTTGCGTTCGCGGAAGACGGCACCGTCCATTACTCTTTGGTAGGAGAATATCTTAAAAAGGTCACCGACGTTTTTGAATCTATGGGAGTAAGCGGAACAGCATATGGTCATGCGGGAAACGGAAATTTACATATTCGTCCCATGCTTGACCTGAAAAACGAAGATGACCTCAAGAAAATGACGATCATTGCCGAGCGTGTTCATGAGATCGTGAAAGATATGAACGGAACTATGAGCGGTGAGCATGCAGACGGACTTGCCCGCACTCCATATATGAAAGATTTCTTCATTGAACTATATCCCATTTTCGAAAAGATAAAAATATTGTTCGACCCGAACAATATTATGAACCCGGGTAAAATAGTTTCAGATTCTCCTCAACATGTTTCTGATAATCTGCGTTACGGAATAAATTATTCAAGAAAGAAAATAGGTACATTTATCGATGAGGATAAATGGAGCTCAACTGCGGAACTCTGCCATGGATGCGGTACATGTACACAATATTGTCCTGTGGCGTTCACGACAAATGATGAGACATCCACTGCCAGGGCGAAGGCAAATTTATTGCGAGGTGTTCTTTCGGGTAAATTAGGATCCGAATTACTTCTGGACCCAGGCTTTAAATCGGTGATAGACGAATGCGTTAATTGTAAATTATGTTTGGTCGAGTGTCCTACAGAAGTGAATATACCTGGTCTTGCACAGGAAGCGCGCGCGTATTTTGTTTCTAATAATAAACAGGGTATGAGAGAAATGATTCTCGGTGCAACGAAACAAGTGTCTG
>CBDUTM010000204.1:0-4218 GCA_965369985.1 uncultured bacterium
GATCTGGCTGAATCGGAACAGGAACTCGTCGCAGGGTATCATACCGAATATAGCGGCTTCAAATATTCTATGTTTATGTTAGGAGAATATTCCAATATGATCACGGCTTCGGCTTTGATAGTCACTCTGTTTTTCGGAGGTTGGGATGTCCCGTTCGTAAATGAAAGAGAGTTAGGGCTGTTAGGTGCACTGATCTCTGTTATATCGTTCGTAGCTAAAACGGCATTTTTCCTCTTTTTATATCTCTGGGTAAGGTGGACTCTTCCGCGCTTTCGCTACGACCAATTGATGCATTTGGGATGGAAAGTTCTCTTGCCGTTAGCTCTTCTTAACTTGGTTGCTACAGCGGCATGGATCACTTATGTTGGATAACTTTATGGGATTAGCGCATTGATAACTGTACTGTTCTTTATATTTGCAACAACGGCGATAATCACAGCATTGCTGGTGATCTTCAGCCGAAATACCATTTACAGCGCGCTGTTTCTTGTAATGACTCTCTTTTCAATCGCAGGAATATTTCTACTATTGGAAGCATATTTTCTTGCGGCTGTGCAGGTGATCGTGTACGCCGGGGCTATCATGGTTCTCTTCCTATTTGTAATTATGTTATTGAATCTGGAGAAGGAGACGAAATTCTTTTCGTTTTCAAACCCGAAGATCCTCCTGGTTTCGTTTTTTTCGGTAGTGTTTTTAGGATTTATTTTCACTCTGATCGCCGGTTCGGTGAATTTATTGAACAGTGGTGCCGAAATTTATTCTGAGCTCGGTTCGGTCGAAAATATCGGAATATCACTTTTCACAACCTATTTGCTTCCGTTTGAAATCACATCACTGCTTTTGCTGGTGGCTCTGGTAGGCGCAGTGCTTTTATCAAAAAGGAGTCTGAAATGACACCTCCTCTGGAATATTTCCTTGGATTAGGAGCGATACTTTTCGGTATCGGCGTCATGGGGGTTCTGATACGAAGAAATGCCATTGTTGTTTTTATGTCAATAGAATTAATGCTGAATGCCGTAAATCTGACGCTCGTTTCTTTTTCCCGCTACATGAGCGATGTAGACGGTCAGATCTTCGTATTTTTCGTGATGACTTTAGCCGCAGCTGAAGTAGCAGTAGGGTTAGCGATTATTGTGGCTATGTACAGAAATAAAGAATCCATAAATATCAACGAGATGAACCTGCTAAGATGGTAAATTCCACGATAAATTTAGTCTGGTTGATCCCGCTCTTTCCGCTGATCGGATTTTTGCTGAATGGCTTATATGGAAAACGCATCGGCAATAAAATAGTCGGATTGTTGAGTTGCTCTGCGATATTTCTTTCTTTCGCAGTATCTCTTTTTCTGTTTTCAAAATACATCGGGCTTAATCAGCCGGGAGCGGAATTTCATTCTACACTATTCACATGGATTCCCGTTGCCGATCTACAGGTAAACTTCAGTTATCAGATAGATTCATTATCTCTAATGATGGCTCTGATGGTCACAGGCGTAGCATTTTTAATTCACGTTTATTCCATCGGATATATGAAGGGAGACGCAGGGTTTGCTCGATTTTTCTCATATATGAACTTGTTCACATTTATGATGCTGAATCTTGTATTAGCAGATAACTATCTACTAATGTTCCTCGGATGGGAAGGTGTAGGACTTTGCTCATACTTATTGATCGGATTCTGGTATGAAGATGAATTAAACGCAAGCGCTGGGAAAAAAGCATTTATTGTAAACCGGATCGGTGATTTCGGATTTCTGTTAGGGGCACTACTTATTTTCTCCACATTCGGAAGTCTGACATATAGTGAAGTTTTCTCGCAGTTAGATGGATTTACTATCGGCGATAACACCATAACAGCCATAACACTGCTTCTTTTTGTAGGCGCGATCGGCAAATCGGCTCAGATTCCGCTTTACGTATGGCTGCCGGACGCAATGGCGGGACCTACGCCCGTGAGCGCACTTATCCATGCAGCCACGATGGTTACAGCAGGTGTCTATATGGTATCTCGAAGCAGTTTTTTATATGTATTGGCTCCAACAACTATGGCTCTGATAGCGGTCATCGGAGCGGCGACGGCCCTGTTCGCTGCTACAATAGCATTAACGCAGAATGACATCAAGAAAGTATTAGCGTACTCGACAATAAGTCAACTCGGTTATATGTTTCTCGCGCTTGGAGTGGGAGCTTTCACAGCGGGGATGTTTCATCTTCTTACCCACGCTTTTTTCAAGAGCTTACTGTTTCTTGCCGCCGGTTCTGTAATGCATGCTCTTTCTAACGAGCAGGATATGCAACAGATGGGTGGGCTAAAGAAACATACTCCGAAAACCTACATAGTATTTCTTGTGGGAGCATTGGCTCTATCGGGGATCCCGGGGCTATCAGGTTTCTTCAGTAAAGATGAAATATTATGGCAGGCATACAGCTCGCCTGCCGGAAACATCTGGCTTTGGTTCTTTGGAGTCATCGTAGCAGCTCTTACAGCTTTTTATATTTTCAGACTGCTGTTTCTTACTTTTCACGGAGAGTCGCGTTGGAAGGAGGGAGCCAAACCCCACGAATCTCCCAATATAATGACACTCCCTCTGATCATTCTTGCGCTGTTATCAGTAGTAGGAGGATATGTTGGCATACCTGCGATTCTTGGCGGGGGGAATCAGCTCCACCATTTCCTGCAGGAAAACGTTGCGCAAACCCCTATCGCCTCAATGATATACAGCCATAATGAAGAATACACTATAATGGCGATTTCCGCACTAATGGCTATGGCAGGAATATTTTTTGCATATCTATTTTATATCAGGCGAAAGGATCTGCCTGAAACCCTTGCAATTAAAGCCAAATCTGTCCATTCGCTATTGATGAACAAATATTATGTTGATGAGATCTATGATCTGCTTTTCATCCGCTCAACTAAAAAACTTGCGATCGCTCTCTGGCGGAAATTCGACGTAGCAGTGATTGATGGCATCGTGAACGGCGCCGGTAACATGTTAGTCTCATTCGGGAGTTATCTGAGATTGACACAATCGGGTTTAGTGCAGAACTATGCTTTTTCAATTTTTATCGGTGGGTTAGTGATAATCGGATATTTTATTTTCAGGTAAGGCTATGATAGGAATTCTCTCACTTCAAATACTGATCCCCTTATTAGGCATTCTTGTTGTTGCTGCGATTCCTAAGAAAGAAAAATCGTTTATGAAAGTCAGTGCGATCGGTTTTTCTGTAGCAACTTTTATCGCATCTGCAGTTATGCTGGCATGGTTTGAAATTGGATCTTCCGGCATGCAGTTCCACGAAAAACTTGACTGGATCCCGGAATGGGGAATTTCATATAATATCGGTGTTGACGGAATAAGTTTATTCCTTGTGGTATTGACAACCTTACTTACTCCATTGGCTCTGCTATCGTCGTGGAACTCTGTTAAAGAAAATATCAAAGGGTTCTTGATCGCGATGCTCGCTCTCGAAATAGGTATGATCGGCGTGTTTCTCGCGCTTGATCTGTTTCTATTCTACGTTTTTTGGGAACTGATGCTTATACCGATGTATTTCTTGATCGGCATTTGGGGCGGCGAGAACAGGATCTACGCTACTGTTAAATTCGTGTTATACACGATGTTCGGAAGCCTTTTAATGCTTGTTGCCATATTTGTGCTTTATTTTGAAAGCGCTAAACAGTTTGGAAGCCCCTCTACGGATCTACTAATGCTATATAAGCTTGAGCTTCCATTTAATTTCCAACTTTGGATGTTCCTTGCTTTTACTCTGTCGTTTGCGATCAAAGTGCCCTTATTTCCGTTCCATACATGGCTGCCCGATGCTCATGTGGAAGCACCCACCGCCGGAAGCGTTATCCTTGCGGGCGTCCTTCTGAAAATGGGTGGGTATGGGCTACTCCGATATTCGCTTCCTCTATTTCCGGATGCGACATTGTATATGGCGCCTTACATATTGATCATTGCAGTATTCGGCGGGATAATTTACGGCGCACTGGTGGCGATGGTTCAACCTGATATGAAAAAACTCGTAGCATATTCCAGCGTTTCACATATGGGCTTCATCGTTCTCGGTATTTTTGTGTTGAATCAGCAGGGAGTGCAGGGCGCGCTGATACAGATGGTAAATCACGGGATTTCCACAGGTGCTCTCTTTATACTGGTGGGTTTTATATACGAAAGACGGCACACACGTATGATCTCGGATTATGGCGGTT
>CBDUTM010000205.1:0-4179 GCA_965369985.1 uncultured bacterium
AAATAACGACTATCAGGCCTCATCTTATCAGTAATGATGAGGCTTGATTCAACTTCATTATCACTTTGTACATTAATCCTAAAATTAAATTAGTATCCTTCCTAACTTTAACAATCAGGACGTGAGGATTCTTATTATTAAAAAACAATTGAAATATTCCCTCGTAAAATCAATTTCATTATTTTAATCTAACTACTTATTTAATATATATTTATAAATCTTAATTTAATCATTACAATCTAAGTCTTTTTTGGCATACTACTTGCATGATTAATAAGTAGAGACATTTATAGGATAAATGTGATCTCTGAGAAAAAATAGCCAAATTAGCGGGGTGGGTAATGCAAGTAACAAGAGCTGCGGATTATGCGATGAGAGCAATGATATATCTTGCGCGGCAAGAGGTGGGTAAATTGTCAAATATAAAGGATATAGCTGATCATGAAAAGGTACCTGAAAAATTTATGCGAAAGCTAGTTCATATATTGTCCAAATCGGGTTATATAGAGAGTGAGAGAGGCAAATATGGTGGTGTTAGGCTTCTTAAACAGCCGGAATTCATCACGATTCTTGATATATATGAAGCTATAGAAGGTCCTTTAGCGATAAATATTTGTCTGAAAGGACCTGATCTATGTGAATTCCAAGATACATGTTCTGTGTGTGATGTCTGGAAACAGGCACAGGATACATTTGTAAAAGTATTGAAACAACATACTTTAAAGGAAATGGCCGATAATTTTGTTCTCGCGGAGGCTATCTAAAGAAATAAAATAGTATGTTGAAGAAGATTTATTGATATCTTCTTGTTTACAATATGCTCATTAATATTTATTTTACTTCCTGATTAACTCATGGAAGGAAGACTCGAAAGTGCTAATTTCGAAGAATTTAATATCTGATTATTGTCAATTAGTGATCAATAAGATATCTCAAATTATGATTCATCAAATCATACTAACTCTTTTAATCATATTCATACTGGGATGTGGTGGACAGTTTTCAAGACTACGTAACGTCAACGATAGTTATGATACACCTCAACCATTACTTGAGCAGGAATATCACAAGTCCGATTATTGGGGTGGTGCAAGTGGTGTATATATTTCCGTGAATAAACGAAATTCGAAAATCGGCGGACAAATTTTCGCATCAGTAAAAATAATGAATCATAGTGGTGGAGATCTTGAGCTGGATATTAATTATGATCGTTATTGGTTTAAGCGATTCGGAAACAAATATTCTCTTTACCGAAGGTCTGGAAGCAGATATCCACCAAAAATTTCTAATACAAGGGAACTTAGGTTTGAATTGCTTGGAATTGAGACTTTTGTCAACGTGGACAGTATCTCTTTTATGTTTGTTGAAATGGACATTTTAATAATAACTGCAATAGAAAAATGAACACCTATGCGGACGTAGATGCAAGCCTGAATCGTATTAAAAGTTTAACTTACTTCGGCTTATTGCTGAACTTTTTTCTGATGATATCCAAATTTGTCGGAGGTGTTATATTTGGTTCATTCGCTCTGATAGCTGATGCTTTTCATACACTATCTGATATAGCAACCGATCTGGTTTTATTGTGGGGAGTTATCGTGGGTTCAAAGCCGCCCGACCCAAGCCATCCATTTGGTCATGGTAAATTCGAAACATTGTCCGGAATGGTGCTATCAGCAATTTTAATTGGAGTAGGAATTGGAATTGCGACCGAAGCCGGTAAGTCTTTAATGATAAATTCATATTTGACGCCCGGAATTCCTGTAATACTTATTGCAGCAGTATCAGTTATTTCGAAAGAGTTTATATTTCGGAAGACAATTAAGACTGCTGTAGAGTTGGACAGCACAGCCCTGCATGCAAACGCCTGGCATCATCGCAGCGATGCAATGTCTTCAATTGTAGTAATCTTTGGTGCTGTCTCATCCATGTTTGGATTTTTACCGGGCGATAATATTGCAGGTTTATTTGTCGGCTTTATGATATTTATTGTGGGAATAAAGTTTATGTACGAAACGGGCAAGGAGCTGATGGAAACATCAGTTAACAAAGAAATCCGCATATCTATTCAATCTATAATCGATGGACACCCCAAAGTTAAAGGATGGCATCAGTTGCGAACCAGGAAGGTTGGAAGGGAGCTTTTCATTGATGTTCATTTATTAGTGAATCAGGATCTGAGCGTGAGTGATGGGCACTTGATTGCCGAAGAGGTGGAAAAAATAGTCAGGCAGACATTAAAACGACCGGCGAATATTATAACTCATGTCGAGCCGGATATACCTTTTGAGAGAAGAAAATCTGATAGTGATGGCTAGGCAGCATAATACGCAATAAACTCGATGCTTGCCTTTCCGCCAACCTTCCATTATGTTATCACCAGGATAAAAGCCCGACTAATGTAGTTTATGTCAGCGATATTAAAACTTTATAGCCGGAGCGGCATAATGAACTTTTTAAAATATCCATCAGATTTTCTAATAATTATACTACTACAAATTCTTTCTTCAACTAGTTATGCCCAAAATGTTGATGAATCCGCATTAGCATTGAAAAAAAGGGGAGAGGTATTTAGAAAAGCCTATGGAATAAATACATTAGATGAGCATATAGAAGTGGGGATGTGGTTTTCAAATTTTGATTCGGTAAGAACAGGCCAGGCAAGTTTTTTGGCGATTTTGTTTACGGACGATAAGAGTATAATTAAAATGAGGGAAAACTCTGATCTAACTATACAGAGAAGTATTACTCCTACTCAAACACTTCGGCAAATAAGGTTGAATCGAGGCGAGTTGAAGCTGAAAGTCACTCCTCAGCTCGAAGGGAAATATGAGATCATTTCTGCGATAAGTGTCGCATCAGTGAAAGGAACAGAATTTTGGCTTATAGTAGATCCTAATGGGACTGATACTTTTATCGGGTTAGAAGGCTCCGTTCAGATATTGAACATCGAAAGCGGACAATCTATGCTACTCACTCCGGGTTCTACGGTCACTTCAATGTGGACGGGCGCTATGAATATCGGTCCTACCGATTTGTCTACCATTCCCTCTGATCCTGAAGATTCACCTGAAGAATCCGAACAACCGCAGGAATCGGAGCCGCAACCTGAAGATACGAAGCAGGTACCTTCGCCTGAACCCAAAAAGGGTAGTGGATCCGGAGGTGGTCTTCCCGGAGGAATAGGACTTTCAGCCAGCGTAGGGGCATCGGTGTTGGACGGACAAGTTTATAATCAAATAAGTATAAGACCTGAAATTCCAATAGGACCTCTCGGAATCGGACTTGATCTGAATTTTTATTTTGATGCGGATGGCAACCTAAGAGAAGAAGATTGGGATGAAGCAGGAGATATAGTTGATAAAATATTGTACATACGCTATCATGATCCGTCAGACCCTACATATCTGAGAGCTGGTGCGTTAACAAACGTTATGATGGGGCAAGGTCTCATAATGGATAACTACTCTAATATGATACAGTATCCTCAAGTTAGAAAAGTAGGAATTTTTGGTCATAAAGAAGTTGGCAGTTTCCGGCTGCAAGGTTTGGTTGCAAATTTGAGGGAATTAGGTAATCCCGGCCTTCTGGGAGTGCGCGCATCACTACCTGCTATAGGAAAATTACGGATAGGCGCAACTTATGTCGTAGACGGAGATCAGTTCGGTGGATTACCTGATAAAGATGATGATGGTGTTCCGGATGCGTTTGATGATTTTCCGGACAATGATTCACTCTCCATCGATACAGATGGAGATGGAGTTGCGGATGAAATGGATTTCGACAGGGATGGTGACGGGTTTACGGATAATCATCCCTTCTTGAATAATGATGTTGATGGTGTTGCATTGAAAACCACTCTTAATCTCAAAGATACTTCGAGCGCAGTTTCTATTTTTGGATTCGATTTCGAATATCCTCTTGTTAACAATAAGCTTTTTGGACTGACCTTGTACAGCGAGTTCGCAAAAATTAAGGATTTTGGTTCGGGTTTTGCAATGCCGGGTCTTCGTGCCACTATCGGACCTCTCTTCCTGAGAGCAGAATACCGCAGCTATCAATCAGAGTTTGTCGGTAATTACTTTAACAGGACATATGATTTAGAAAGGGTGTTTATGACCACGCTACCGGATGGCAGCGTGACAGCTGTTACGAAAGAAGACACACTTTTAAAAACAG
>CBDUTM010000206.1:0-4167 GCA_965369985.1 uncultured bacterium
CATATGTGAAATGGTTCGAGGCCTTGGCAAAAAGGTACGGAGCTGAATTATTTATGCTGGATGTACCCTTTTTGAGAGAAGGAAAACCCACAGCCGGGGATTTGAAATATATACGCTCGCAATTAGAATCACTCATCAAAGCCTGCGAGAGGGTTACAGGCATAAAATATGATGAAGATAAATTAAAAGATATTTTAGGTAATTCCGTCAAGGCAGAGGAGTTATGGGTTGACATACTTCAGTCGGCAAAAAATGAACCATCTCCCTTTGACGCGTTTTTTGAAGCGGTCTTTTTTATGGCTCCCATTTATGTGCTTAGAGGAACCGAAGAATGTGTCGAATATTATCAGAAGGCAAAATTGGAAATTGATGAACGAATACAACATGGAACAGGTCCGATTCCCGAGGAAAAATTTCGTATTGTGATGGAAGGACCTCCTCCCTGGCCCCATTTCAGAAATTTTTGGGAGCTATTCAAAAAATGGGATGTATGCGCCGTGGCGTCCACCTATTCAAAGGTCGGGGGCATCTGGGATTTCGGGTTTAGGCATGACCCGACGAGACCTCTCGACAGCATAGCCGAATATGCGACGAATTGCTACACAAACTATAACTGGAAGATGCGTTCAGAAATGCTGAAAAATTATGTTGATGAATACAAAGCAGATGCTCTTGTCATTCATTCGGTGAAAAGTTGCCGGGCATTTTCAGTAGGTCAGGCGGATGCGAGAGAACGGTTCATACGGGAATATAATATTCCAACGCTCTTTATCGAATCGGATCTCGCAGATCCGAGATATTTTTCTGAAGCACAAATGCGAAATAGAATTGATGCGTTTTTTGAATCTCTCGAACACAGAAGGTTGGTGGCAAGTTGAGGAAAATGCAATGATAGTAGCCGGAGTAGATGTAGGTTCCACCGCGACAAAATCAATCCTTATGAATGAAAATGGGAAAATTATCGCACGGGGATTAACTCATACAGGCGCGAATGTCGTAAACGCGGCTGAAAGGGTTTTTAATCAGGCGTTGAAAATGGCTGATGTGGAGGAGTGGGACATTGCATACACAGTCGGTACCGGGTATGGTCGTTTTCGAGTGCCATTTGGCGATACGCAAATTACAGAGATCAGCTGCCACGCAAAAGGAGCTCATTTTCTCCATCCAAAGACCCGGACGATTTTAGACATTGGAGGTCAGGACACCAAAGCAATTAAAGTTGGTCCGAAAGGTGAAGTAATTGATTTCTGCATGAACGATAAATGTGCAGCAGGTACCGGACGGTTTCTTGAAGCCGCGGCAAATGTAATGGACATCACTCTGGATGACCTGGGAGTGATATCCCTTACGTCAACAAAGCCGCTGAGGATCACAAACGTCTGTACCGTTTTTGTTGAGTCGGAAATAATCTCGCACCTTGCCTGGGGTAAAAAACCGGAAGATATTCTTAGTGGTGTCCACAATTCTATATCGGGAAGAAGCTCATCTTTACTCCGGCGGGTTGGAGTGGAATCTGAGCTCACGTTTACCGGTGGCGTGTCAAGAAATGTAGGGATGGTGGCGGCGCTAAAAGAGAAATTAAAAATAAAAATAAACGCCACTGAAGATTCTCAATATGTCGGAGCTATAGGGGCATCTCTTTTCGCTCTTGAGCGGGCATCGAGTAAATCGGTTACGGTCCAATAAATGGAATTTATCGGAGGCATAGACGTTGGTTCCCGAGTGACGAAAGCAGTCGTGATCGACAATAAGGGGAATATTCTCGGCAGAGGAACCAAAGCAACAGGAGCCTATTTGTCCCAAGCGGCAGAGTCCGCACTGAATAAAGCATGCCAACCTAAAAATATAAAATTTGATGAATTGGGATACATCGCAAGCACCGGTTACGGGCGGTATCAGGTTCCGTTCAGACATATTCAGATCACAGACATCACAAGCAACGCATACGGAGCATTGTATCTCTACCCTAAAACCCGCTGCATTATAGATATAGGCGCGATGAATGCTCGTGCCATGAAAATAAACGAAGAGGGAAGGGTTATGAAATTTCGAATGAACGATAAATGTGCCTCAGGTGCCGGTCGTTTTTTGGAAAGAGTAGCTTTGGCGCTTGAACTCGAATTAGACGAGATAGGCAGCATCTCTCTTGGTTCGAAAGATCCACAGCTTATAAGCAACATTTGTGCAGTATTGGCTGAATCAGAGGTGATTAATCTGGTCACTAAAGGCGTAGACGTGGAAGATATTGTTCATGGCGCTCACAAATCGATAAGTGACAGAGTCGTGGCGCTTCTCAGGCAGGTAGGAATAGAACACGAGATCACTCTTACAGGCGGAGTGACTAAAAATGTTGGGATGATAAAGGCACTGGAAGAAAAATTGGAATGCAATTTAAACGTAAGCGCAGATTCGGAATTTGCAGGGGCAATTGGAGCAGCGCTTTTGGGTAATATGCGTCTTGAGAAGAAAAATATTGCTGCCTGATAGACAGATAAAAACATACTAAGGAAGATATGATGGAAGAATTTACTCCAAAAACGGCGGAAGAACTTAATTTAAAAGAAATCGGCTATAGGAAATCTAATGGTGTAGCAACAGTTACCATAAATCGTGAACATAATTACAACGCGTACAGCACCGGTTCTCTTATCGAGCTGGCAAAGGTCTTTAACGATGCTTCTTATGATGATTCAATAGCAGTTATCGTAATGACCGGAGCAGGTAAAAAAGCATTTTGTACAGGCGGAGATGTAAAGGAATATGAAGAATTATACACGAAAAGACCGCACGATTATTGGAAATACATGGGGTTGTTCCGCGCATATATCGAAAGCATAATGAACAACGGTAAACCTACTATAGCACGGCTAAATGGAATCGTGGTGGGCGGCGGTAACGAATCACAAATGGCTTGTGACCTGTCTATTATCGCGGAACACGCTTACATAAAACAGGTGGGAACGAGCGTAGGTTCTGTAGCGTGCGGCGGAGCCACACAATGGCTTTCTTTATTCGTCGGCGATAGGAGAGCGAGAGAAATACTCATGTTCAATGAACCGATAGCGGCGAGTAAGGCTTTGGATTGGGGTCTGGTGAATCAGGTAGTTCCGTCTGTGACGAAGGATGGGAAGTTTATCGAAAAGGCAAGCGATGAAGAGATAAAGAAAGCGCTGAAGGAGGAAGAAGGTTTTGCCATTGATCTCAGTAAACTTGATGAAGCAGTGGAGGTTATGACCGATAAACTTAAAGATAAGTTTTATGAATGTACCCGATATACAAAACAACAAATGAATTTTTTCAAGGATTTCGCATGGAACAGTACGATCGGGCATGCTCGGGATTGGCTCAGCTTGCACTTTGCTTCTCTTGAGCCATACGAAGGAATGACGGCATTTGTGGAGAAACGTCAACCACGTTACAAAGAGCTTAGAGATAAGATGGCAAACGGTGGTTCGATCGAATTTTTATGGGGACCGTACGAGCATGAATGTCCTAAATGTAATGCGAAGGGCATCCCGTCCGAATTCGAATATTGCGGTAATTGTGGAACAAAGCTCAATACAGATGGCACTTCTTAAAGATAAAAAAGCTCTTATAACAGGAGGCAGTCAGGGCATCGGAGCAGCTATAGCTCTGGAATTCGCCCGCCAGGGAGCGGATGTTGCCATAACATATATGGGTGATCCTAATCCTGCTAAGAAAATCGCTGATGAGATAACAGCTCTTGGTAGAAATAATTTCTCAGAGGAATCTGATGTCTCTGATTTCTCAGAATCTGAAAGCGTGATAAATAGAGTAATTGAATCGTTCGGCGGGCTCGATATACTGGTTTGCAACGCCGGGATAAATCAGGATAACGTTATCTGGAAAATGGATGAAGAACAATGGGATAGCGTAATTAGCGTTAATCTCAAAGGATGCTTCAATTATATACACGCCGTATCAAAAATATTTAAGGATCAAAAATCCGGTAAAATCATAACTATTGCGTCCATAAACGGACTCAGAGGAAAATTCGGGCTTTCCAATTATTCAGCATCAAAAGCAGGTATAATCGGTCTCACTAAATCGGTAGCACGAGAAATGGGCAGATATAATGTTAATGTAAACGCGATCGCCCCCGGATTTATTGAGGCTGAATTCGGACTCGCCGATTTGGCGCGCGAC
>CBDUTM010000207.1:0-4163 GCA_965369985.1 uncultured bacterium
CCTGTTCAATAGTTGATATTACTCCATCTAATTACGTAAAACAGCAAATAAAGTTATAAAATTGTGCAATGATAAACAGCTGGCTATTTTTCGAAAAAATTTATTGAGAAATTATTTTTGCAGTATAAATTCAGCATCTATTATTATGTCAATTTCCTCTCCGGCGATCAGACCGCCTGTATCTAAAAAACGACGCCGCTTCATTCCAAAATCAAATCGATTAATAGTAGTTAACGCCTGCCAACCCGAGCGCGTGTTCCCATACGGATCTACGATAGTACCACCGTAGCTTGTTTCGAGGACTACAGTTCTTTTAACTCCTAACAGAGTTAATTCTCCTGTGAGCTTATAGTTTTTTTCATCAATTTGAATCATCGATCTACTTTTAAACGTCATACCAGGGAACTTCTCCACGTTAAAAAAGTCTTCAGAAATTAAACTAAGGTCTCTGTCTTTTTCTCCGGTGTCCACGCTACGAGTATCGATCGTTACTTCAAGCTTTGCGTCAGAATAATCTGATTTCGAAGTAACCAAAGTTGCATCGTATTCCTTAAATTGCCCTATCACACTGGTAATTACCATGTGTTTTACACTGAACCGGATACTTGAATGCGCAGGGTCTATCTTCCATGTCTGCGATTGAGCATTTAGTGGAATAGTTCCGATAGCGATTAAACAGACCGATATAAATATTTTTTTCATTCCTGCATTACTCCCGTTGCCCGACTACTGAAATACTTATGCCCGGCAGCATTACACCGCCATTTTTGGTACCATAATTTTTAGCCGCATTTTCCTCAAGAGTTTTCCAGAATTCAGAAACTTCTTCAGGAGATTGATTCGCAAGCATTACCTTTAGTGGCGCCGCAATATCCTTCATTAATTGAGCGTACTCTCCTGCCGATGAAAACTCAAAATTCACGGTAATTAACTCTGTTTGTATATCTCGAAAACCGGCATTTACCATTTTATCTTCCAACACTCCTTCCGACAAACCGGAGAGAGTAGGCGCTTCGGGCGGTGGCATAGGCAAATCGAACATTCCGCGGAGGGTCCCAGCCGCAAAACTAAAAAATGGAATATTTTCAGGCTTATCCCAAACGGCAGTCGCAAATTTACCACCTGGAACCAGCATTTGATATATTGACTTAAGAGTAGAATCAACATTCGGGAGGAACATTAATCCCCATCTGCTCACAATAGAATCAAACTCTCCTTCGGAGAAATTCATATTCTCCGCATCAATTTCTTGAAATTCAATGTTTGTTATTCCCAAATCGTTTGCTCTATCTTGAGCAATAGAAAGCATCTCTGAGGATACATCTGTGGCGATTATCTTTCCATTTTCGCCAATTACCTTCGCCACCGAGAGAGCCGGTTCTCCGATTCCTGTGGCAAAGTCCAATACCTTTTGGCCGGGTGTTACTTTCGCCATTTGTATTAAGCTCTCAGTTACGATCCGGGAAAATTTTTCGAGCGTTTGCCACCACTTCTCCCAACCGGAAGCCACACTATCCCAATGTTGACGCTGTCCATCCTTGAACTTTGCTGAATCAAATGAATCCGTACTCATATATCCTCTTTAATTTTATAAATTTAATATTTTCTTGAAATGTTTCAACTCCATATTAATAATACTAATTACTTTCGTATACAATTATTAAATAATATTCAATCGGCGACATACAGATTAGTTTTTGAGTGATTCAGATCATTTTTACGAACACTTTATGGACACAGTTTATTTTTCTTTGAATTTTTTATTTGCAATTACGTACTGTATTACGTACGTTTTTAAAATAATTGATTGGAGCCATAATAATGCGAACAATAAATGTTACAAATGCGCGAGCAGACCTGTATAACCTGCTTCTTGAAACTGCAGAATCGCACGAACCTATACAGATTACCGGTAAAAAGTCAAACGCCATCCTCGTTTCTGAGGACGATTGGCGTTCTATTCAAGAAACTCTTTACCTACTTTCTATTCCAGGTATGAGAGAATCGATTGTCGACGGTCTCAAATCCGTTGTTAACGAAGATACCGAGGAACTTGATTGGTGAAAAGGAGGATCGTTTACACCAAACAGGCGATCAAAGACTCAAAAAAAATTGTATCCTCTAAATTAAAACCCAAAGTAGTAAAGCTGTTAGCCATTCTCAAGAACGACTCATTCATATCTCATCCACCATTCGAAAAATTACTTGGCGACTTATCCGGGGTATATTCGAGGCGAATTAATATTCAGCACCGATTAGTTTACCAGGTTATCGACAACATTAAAACCGTTAAAATTATTAGAATGTGGAGTCTTTACGAATAATCCCAAGATTTCAAAACAATATTTCATTCGTTTTATTTGATCTGGCAGTTATATTTAGTTCTGTAACGGCTATATACATCTAATATCGAGGATTGGAAATGACGAAATCTATCGGCGGTTTATTCATTAGGCTATTAATCATAACGACAGTGCTACTTTTAATTTTTTCTCTAACAGCATGCGACAATTTTAAGCAAAAAGCGGATGCTCTCCCCTTCGACCCTGCTGATAATCCATGGCCCGAAATAAGACTTGAAAGAATGGCTAGATTGCTTCCTCCCGCAATGCAGCGTGCTGAAGTCGACGCGTGGGTTGTCATCTGCAGAGAAAATAACAATGACCCGCTCGCGTCTCATGTCGGCTGTGAAAACGCCGGAGGAACTGCCGCGTTCTTGTTCTTCCTTGAAGGTAACAGCGTCAGGTCGCTCGCCTTTTCACCGGAAGGAGAAGCAAAATCTCTTCAGGATGTTGGTATTCACGATGAGGTAATAGAGTTTAAAAGAGGCAGCAACGTTTTTAATCTCGTCGCCGAAGAACTCAACAGAGTAAATCCAAAAGTTATAGCTATAAATTCCTCTAAACGGAACATCGCAGACGGCTTGTCTTACACCCAACGTATCAGACTCGAAAACGCTTTGGGATTCGTGCTGATGCAAAGGCTCATTTCATCACAAAACTTGGTTACAGAATGGTTATCGGTGAAGCTGCCTGCCGAAATAGAGATAATGCGAAAAGCCGCAGTGATAACCGCCGCTCTTGAGATAGAGGCATACGCAATGGTCGTACCGGGCGTGACAAAAGATTCAGATGTTGCTAAATTCCTCAAGAAGCGGATGAGAGAATTGGGTGTGGAAGACGCATGGGCGCCGGACCAAAATCCGAATGTAAACTCCGGTGTTGACAGGGGTCATTCACACTCAACAGAGAAAGTAATTATGGCGGGAGACTTCATTCAGACCGATTTCGGCATAAAGGTTTACGGAACCTGGTGCACTGATATCCAGCGGTTCGCCTATGTTCTTGCCCACGGAATGACAGAGCCTCCGGCAGAAGCGCTCGAGAAGTGGGAAAACGCCAAAAAAGGGAGCCGTATCGCGCTTGCGGCAATGATACCCGGCAATTCCGGATATTCAGTGGATAAAGCGCAAAGAGACTGGATGAAGGAAGCCGGATCCATCCCCATAATGTGGAGCACGGGACATCCGGTGGGATATTGGACTCATGACGTGGGTCCGCGATTAGGCGGCGCGCAGAGTGATGCCTTACCTACGGGAGATGCCCTAAGGCCGCTTATCTCCGGACAAACATTTGCTTTCGACGGTTTCTTCGGCTGGCAACTTGAAAATGGTAACGGCGATACCAAAACGATTTCTGTTGAAGAGATGTCTTATATAACCGAAACCGGAGCTAATTACTTGATCCCGCCACAGGAAGACCTGATATTAATTTCGTCAAAGTAATGCTGTTCAGGTCTGTCTGTATTTAGACGGTTTATCGACTGAAAACAGCTCTTATTTGAGTAATACCATCTTCTTCGTCCGGCTCAGCTTCCCTGCCTGAAGCTTGTAAAAATAAATTCCCGATGACATCGCTGACGCGTCCCATTCTATTTTATGCGATCCCACGTTCTGCTGTTTATCCACAAGACGCGCTACCTCTTCTCCGAGCAGATTATGAATCGTAAGTAGAATCCGGTCACTCTTCTGCAGATCATATTCGATAAAAGTGGTCGGATTGAACGGGTTCGGGTAGTTTTGTTTCAGTGCAAAAGAGGTTGGCAGCTGCAATACACGAGTATCTTTTACGCCTATAGGAAATTGAAGCAGATTCGTCAATAGC
>CBDUTM010000208.1:0-4157 GCA_965369985.1 uncultured bacterium
TGTATTAGATTTTTGGTGGCTCTTTTCTTAAGCTTAATATCTTTAGCCCCCGCTGCTTAATCCGCTGTCATGCGATTGTAATTAACGACTCTGATTTTTTTGTTAGGGAATATATCTTCCAAATATGCGAGCAAAAGATCTCTGGCATCTGCGGAATCTATCCTTTCTTCTGAAAAATTCGTATCTGCATCTTCAGGAAACTCAATTCCATCAAATCCGCTCCGCAGGTGGTTCGCAAGATCCAATATTGACACATTTCCTCCGACATAGCAATAATCAGGATATCCGAAAAGGTCTTTTGAATACTTGAAAAAATCCATTGTCCCTCTCGATTCAAGCATTCGTATTGTCAGTAAATACTCGGCACAAGCATCATAGATCATTTTTTCAATCGGGTTTGACTTATCGAGTTTCGATTGAATATCGCTGAACATTTCCCTGCGCTGGTTGACATTCCATCTTAAGGGAGGATATTCGTATCTCGGCAATCTTTTAGATCTGCGAGCGAGAAACCGTTTTTTTACTCTGTCTGGGATATGTATGGAAGAAAGTATGCGAATGGGACGTTGGGCTCTGACAAGAGCAATACTTGTGGAACGTAGAAAGCTTTTATAAGATTTCTTTTTCATTTATGGGTATTCGTGAGAAGGATACTCGCTAACTGTTATTTATTTTTTCCCCAGAATTCATCAAGAACTTTTTTTCTCCCCCTCTGTTTTTTAAGTCCTTTTTCTATTTCAGTTCTAAATTTGTTGTCGGTATCGAACTCAAGCGCTTTTTCAAAAGAGGATAGAATGTTTTCAAAGTCTTTATCATCTTTCTTCAGATACCCCAATGCGAGATAATAATTGGCTTCGGCAGATGTGGTTCTAATTTCAGCCGCTTTACCAAACTCAACTATAGCGTCCCATATTTGCCATTTACTTCCTTTTTTATAAAGAAATAATCCGTTTGACATATAAGAAAAATATTTGATATCATCGTCATCGCGATTATTTGCAATAGCAATATCTAAAAACTTTTTGGCTAAGACATAATCATTCTTATCATACGCCCGTTTGCCCTTTTTATAGTTTTTCTCCGCATTTTCTCGTTGCGCCGTTATTTTATTTCTACCTTCTTCGATAACAGGTTTTTCAGCGCCGTTTTTCCCGGCTTCATCATACATATCGGATGCTTTAAGCAATAAACCGTATTTTACGTACGCGTTTGCGAGTCCAAGAGTAGTTCGGGAATCTTTCTTATTTAGATTATAGGACTTTTGTAAAATGGCGACAGCACCGAGAATGTCTCCGCTCTTCAGGTTGGATTCGCTTTCTTTGAAATAGATCTTCTGCAATGAATTGATAGCATCTTTATGGTTAGGATTGAATTTCACAGCTGCCGAGAATTCCTCACGAGCATCATCATGATTCTTCTTTGCCTGTAATGTTAATCCGAGCATATAATGCGCCTGAGCGTTCTCCGGGTCAGCTTGCAGGGCAAGTCTATACGCCTTTTCGGCACTGAGATAGTCACCCGAAGAGTAATAGGTGTTCGCTTCTTTAAGTCCTCCACCTGCGCAAGAAAAAACAAAACTGACCAACGCAATTAGAGTAAAGGAAAGTACTTTTATCTGCTTAATTGTCATTATAAATCCATTTGAGTGTTCCAAATAAAAGGGCAGGCACGAGTGCCTGCCGCTAAAATTCGGATATTTACATCCGGCTAATCTATATAACTCTGTGTACTAATATTCCAACCATTAGGATTAGAGTTACAATAATTGCTGCAACACCATAATTCTTATTTTTGATTTCTTCCCATTCATCAATATCGGTAGAGAGCCAATTAAACACTTTTAATGCAAGCCCTACTCCGAAAGCAAATCCGACAGAAGCCACAATGGCCCATACCAATGACCAAAAGTAACCGGCTAATCTTGTCATGATATCCATTTCCATTTAATACCTCCTTATGATATTAATACCAGCTCACTTTTGAGCTTACGAATTGGTTTGTACTAATCTTCTTATTCAGCAGTTTCAAGATATCTTCCGAACCGGCTGAGAGAAAAATCTTTTCATCATCTTTTTTGGAAATATTTAACACGATATTAACGCCTTCAATGTTCTCATCGGTTTTTTGCATAGCAATTCCTGATGCATAAAAACCCACCAGCATAACTCTGTCGATATCAGTTCTCCGTGACTCAAGATTGAGTAAGAAGTGGCGTTTACCACTATTATCCACGAACTTCATGTGGTCATAGGCCACATGTAAACCCTGAGTCTTAAAAACCTTTTGGACAGTGCTAAAGAAGGCAAAATCGTTAGCTCGAATAATTCCCGAGAAGAGAAGTACAAGCAGCATTCCAATTAGAGCAACAAGCCGCTTATTTTTCAAGATGACTCCTCCATTTAGTTAGATGTTTGATAAAAATAGCAGATTTTACTGCAATTATTTATATCAACTACGGACAATGATAAGATTTAGTTTCAGTTAAGTCAAGAAAATTATCCACCCGGTTCAGCTATGCTGACCAAATAGTTGTCAATTCCAATGAATAACGTTAAATTAAAAAGGTGAAATGACAACTATATTGAATATTAGGCGAACAGATATGTTTAAGAGAATTATTATGGGGGCATTGATCCTTTCGGTGGTTGGATGCGGAGGAATGAAACCGAATCCGATATATAACTCCGGCAAAAGTGAAACTTCGACGCCGAAACGGGTTAATGATCCCGCCAGTTCAAAAAAATCTACTCTGCTTAGCGCCGGAAAGATCAGATCAACTAATAAAGTCTTAATGCTGAAATCAATAAACAGTTACAAAGGAGTGCCTTATTTATGGGCAGGAGATTCAAGGAGGGGGATGGACTGTTCCGGTTTTACGATGAAAGTATTTCAGGAGTCATCTAGCTATACTTTACCCCATAATGCCGCTGCTCAGTATAAATTAGGTTCTAAAGTAAATCAAAGACAGCTGAAGCTAGGCGATCTTGTTTTTTTCAGGGATATAGAATCAAAAGGGATAAGCCACGTAGGAATTTATGTTGGTGATGATATGTTCGCTCATGCAAGCCTTTCGAAGGGGGTAGTTTACTCATCTCTCAAAGAGAATTATTACCGTAAACGTTATGTATCCGCAAGGCGTATACTTAGATAAAACAGTATAAATATGATTTATCTGAAAACCCGAAATTAACGGGTAAAAGTGTTGACAGATGGTTATAATTCTCGTAGATTACCAAAATTCCAAATTATGTTCGTTTAAAACAGTGAAGAATTGAGGGAAAACAGGTAAATGGCCAGTACATCGGATTTTAAGAACGGGTATACTTTCTCGTTTAATAATGATATTTATAAAATAGTGGAATTCATGCACGTAAAACCGGGTAAGGGGAATGCTTTTGTCCGGACGAAACTTAAAAGTATCACGTCGGGTAAAGTTATCGACAAGACATGGCGGGCAGGCGAAAGGATCGAAGAAGTAAGGCTCGATGCAAAGAAAATGCAATATCTTTACTCGGATGACACGGCATACCATTTTATGGATATGGAATCATTTGAACAAATACCCATACCGGCGACTTTAATGGAAGAAGTGAAAAAATTCTTGAAAGAAAGTATGGAGATAAAAATCCTGTTTCACGGCAGTGAACCGATAGATATAGAAATACCGCCTTTTGTCGTAGCTGAAATAGTTCAAACCGATCCGGGCTTAAAGGGAGACACAGCACAAGGCGGCAGTAAACCCGCCACTCTCGAAACCGGATACGTTTTGAATGTACCATTATTTTTACAGCAGGGAGAAAAGGTAAAAGTGGATACTCGCTCAGGTGAGTATGTCGAAAGAGTAAAATAGTTAGTATAAATTATTTCTCGGAGAGATAATGAACGAAAAAAAAATAAAGCAGCTCATAAAAATTGTCGAAGAGTCAGACATAAATGAACTTGAAGTGAGCCGCTGGGGGAGGCGAGTCAGGATCACGAAAATTAGCTCGCATCATAATGGTACAGCAGATATTGAAACAATTCGCGTCGGACAGAAATCTGATGGGGCAGAGACAGCTCCTGATCTTTCTTCAGGTGAACCTGAACTCTTGCCGGAAACAGGTGTTGAAATCAAATCTCCGATGGTAGGTACATTTTATACTTCTCCGGGACCTGAA
>CBDUTM010000209.1:0-4150 GCA_965369985.1 uncultured bacterium
GGGAACCGATTGAGCCAGTGGTATATTTTGTTGATCCGATCTGGAGGAGTTGGGTATCTATCAGGGTAAACTCCGATGAATTGACGAAGACAGTATCGTTTATTGAAAAAACATGGACTAAACACCAACCTGATTTTCCGTTCTCGTATTCTTTCCTGGATGATGATATAGAAAAATTATACGGCGCCGAAACTCGGTTTTTAAAGATTTTCACTAATTTTACCGTTCTTGCTATTATGATCGCCGGACTTGGAATATTCGGGCTCGCCTCTTTCATGGCGGAACAGAGAACTAAAGAAGTAGGTATCAGGAAAGTATTGGGAGCCACTACATCTGACATACTTACGCTTATGACAAAAGACTTTACTAAGCTGATAGTATTGGCCAATTTTGTCGCTTGGCCGATTGCATATTATGTAACTTCAAATTGGCTTCAAAATTTTCCATATCATATAAGCATGAACGGAATGACATATTTATTTTCAGGAGTAGTTGTAGTGTTGTTTGCTTTGACAGTCATAAGCTATCAGGCAGCCAAGGCGGCTACTGCCAATCCGATTGATTCACTGAAATATGAATAAAGTAATTTTGACAACTTTTTCTCTTTTGAAGCGTATATGGATTTAAATTAAAATTATTTTCAATTCAAAATGAGGACATGAGAATATGAACGATCTTACGGAAGCAATGCCTGATAATCAAGAAAACGAAATGATGGAAAGTAGTAAACCAAGTGCGTTGAATAAGATATTTAAAAACCGTTTCTCGCATGTTAGGGCAGGATGGAGAATGCTTGCATATCTCCTATTAGCTGTCGGAATAGCCATTCCAATTCAAAATATTTTACAAAAATTGCGTGAAAGTTCAGGAGCAGAACAGGTGATTTTCTCCCCTTGGAGAGTAGCTTCTGATATAACAGTTATTACGTCCTTTCTTTTGTCTGCCTATATCATACTTAGATGGATGGATAAAAGACCTTTTGGGCTTGTAGGACTAAGTTTTACTCCTGGTTGGTTTAAAGAATTAATAATTGGGATTCTGATGGGATTTGGTCTAATGACCATTATGTTTCTTATTTTTTGGTTAACCGGTATTAATGATGTATCGATCGGTGAACTGAACTATGATGTGCTGAAAACTTTATTAGGTTTCTTGGTTATTTTTACATTTGCCGGAGCTTTTGAAGAGATTCTTACTCGAGGATATTTGTTACAAGCACTCTCAGAGGGATCAAGGCAATGGATAGGAATAGCGGTATTCAGTTTAGCTTTTTCTCTGCTTCATCTAACTAATCCAAATTTTTCATATGCCGGAGCATTCAATATATTATTGGCAGGAATACTATTAAGTGTAGCATATTTTGAGACTCGTTCACTTTGGCTTCCTACAGGATTACATATTGCATGGAATTGGACTCAAGGACCATTGTGGGGAATGAATGTTAGTGGAATCGAAATCACAAATACATTTATGGTTTCAACGCCAGTTGGACCGGAGTGGCTCAGTGGGGGAGCATTCGGTGCTGAAGGTAGTTATTTAAGCTCGATTGCGATAGCAGCTCTTACCTGGTATATCTGGAAAGCGGAGTGGATAAAGCCAACGGAAGTTAATGCTGCATTATGGGAAAAATATCCAGCGGGATATGGCAGAGAGCCAATTGTACAGGAAGTGATAATTGATAGCGACTAAAAACCTATCAAAGTATTACAGGAAAGGTTTTGGAAAGACAATAGTCGTCGACAATATCGACCTATCTGTGGAAGAGGGTGATTTCCTGACGATAATGGGACCCTCAGGAGCAGGAAAATCCACACTACTAAATATAATCGGAATGCTCGATAGTCCTTCTTCAGGAGAATATTTTTTCCTCCAGAGTTCGGTACACGATATGAACGATAAAAAAAGGGCTGAAATATATAAAAATTATATAGGATTCGTATTTCAAAATTATCATCTGATTGATGACATGACAGTTTATGAGAATATAGAAACTCCTCTTCTATATAGAAAAGTCAGCAGCAGTGAACGAAAGGGAAAGGTAGCTGATATTCTTGATCAGTTTCAAATTGTTGCCAAGAAAGATCTATTCCCGAACCAACTTTCTGGCGGGCAGCAGCAGCTCGTGGGAATCGCAAGGGCGCTAATTGGGAATCCAAAGCTTGTACTTGCAGATGAACCAACAGGCAATCTGAATTCTGAGCAAGGAGAGGAGATAATGGAAATATTCCAAGAATTGAACAAGATTGGAATCACAATTATTCAGGTTACTCATTCGGAGAAAAATGCTGCTTACAGCAATCGAATAATAAATTTGATGGATGGTAAAGTTATCTCGGATTAATATATGAACCTAGTGTCATCTCAGTCTCACTTACGCCTGGCAGGCCTGCCCGCCATGCAGTCAGGCGGGGATTCTCAGACATTCCCGCTAAGCATCATATAGAATATCCGGTTTATATTGTCAAAACGACTGAACTTTCATTGTTTCGAATACAATTGTGTTTAAATTATATTCGATGTGAATAATAAATAATCCAAGGGGAATAATTATGGCACGTTACCGGGGCGGCGAATATTTTACGGGCATTTTATTAATAATTATCGGGGCGTTATTCTTTGTAGGGGAATTTGCGGGGTATGATATTGGAGATATTTTCGAGATTTGGTGGCCGGTAGTTCTGATCCTGTTGGGTCTAACCAAACTTATGAATGGGAGAATAGAAGAGCGGAGGTCCGGCATATTTCTCCTTGTACTGGGTAGCGTATTTCTATCCGGAACTCTTGGTTTTATATATTGGGATACTATCTGGTCTCTCTGGCCGCTTATATTAGTTTATATCGGGATAAAGATGATCTGGCGGGGAAACATAACGGAAAGCAGGACTTCAGAAGGAGAATCATCCGGTGACTACGTCGACGCATCGGCAGTGTTGGGAAGTCACTTGAGAAGAATTACGTCTCAAAAGTTCATGGGAGGAAAAGTCTCGTCTGTATTGGGCAATATAGAAATTGATCTAACCGATGCCACACTTGCAGAAGGGGTAAATGTATTGAGGTGCTCCGTATTATTAGGTGCCTGTGAACTCAGAATACCGGACGGTATGAATATTGAGATCAAAGGTACTCCAGTACTTGGATCTATAGATGATAAAAGAAGATCTCCGGGCGAATCCGCTCCGGATTCGGGGAAATTGGTACTTGATGCATCTATCATCTTCGGAGCATTGGAGATAATGAGCTCTTAGGAATTTAGCAAGATAAGTGAAAGTGTAAAATTCGTCAATCAACTGATCAGGAGGTGATATGAAAAGAACGAGGATCAGCCTATTTTATCTGGCAAGTTATTTAATTATTGGTGGAGTTGGATTTCTATTCGCCCCGAAGGTCGTTCTCCAACTGTTTATGTCGAACGGTGATTATCATAATATGATATTGAGGATGGCAGGTGTTCTTTTGATCGCCCTCGGAATCCTCATTGTTCAGATCATCCGCCTGAGAATCAGCGAATTATACTCGAGTACGCTAATAGTGCGAGTGTTTATCTTAATTTCTTTTATATCTCTATATATTATATACGGAGATCCTATGATGATAGTCCTTACGATAATAGTAGGAATCGGATTTTTCTATACACTTTCCAGCTACATACTTGACCGACGATCTCAAAAAGAATAAATAAATGTCTGTCTTCGGCATATTGAAAGTAAAGTCTTAGTCCAAATAACGTAATTACCGAAATCTTCATTTCTTATGTAGTATTAAGCATTTTAAGGGTTATATTTAATAATCAGGAACATTTATTGATCTGGAAGGTGATGATTTTTCTCGCATTCTATACATTCTAACTTATTTTTGGAGGGGACATGAAGCGGCCCTATATTCTATTTTTTCTTTTGCTCTCATCTATCGCCTGTAGCGATGATCTTCAAATAACAGCCGGAAGTGCTCCCGGTACTGTCAGCGGCAGGATATTTCCCCGTGAAGGAGGCGCAACCGTCGGGATATATCAGAGCGTAATTAATCTCATCAGAGAATCCGAAACAAAAGCCGACGGAACCTTTCTTATCGAAGATGTACCACCGGGGAATTATATATTGAAAATATCAGCTTCAGGTTATGGTAGGTTAGAGCGAAATGTATCCAGAGGTGC
>CBDUTM010000210.1:0-4131 GCA_965369985.1 uncultured bacterium
CAAACGCAAGCGCTGTGGCAAGGAAAGCAGGCGCGCAGTGGATGCTGACGGGAACACTCGCCAAGGTCGGCAACCGAATGGTACTTGCCACTGAGATAGAAAATGTAAAAACCGGTAAAGTATTGGATGCGCAACGTGTTGATGGAGAGGATCTATTTTCATTGGTGGATGCTCTATCAAGCGAGATTCGTAATGACATGGGTGTTATCGCAGCTGTCGGAGAAATTGATGCGCCTGTGAAAGAAATCACTACAAATTCATCAGAAGCCTATCAGCTATATTTGGAAGGGATCGAATTCTTAAACGGAACTAACTATAAAGATGCGATAATTAAACTTGATCAAGCAGTGGAACTCGATCCGGGCTTTACATTGGCTTTGTATAAACTTGCCGTAGCTCAGTGGTGGGATGAAACAGGGGCAAATTTATCATCAAAAGAGACAGTTAAAAAGATATTACTGAAAAGTGAGAGTCTTGCCGAAGGGGAATTGCTATTGGCACAAGGTTTGGAAGCACAAATGTATGGAGAATTTCCTAAGGCCAAAAGAATATATGAACGATTGTTATTGATGTATCCTGATGATAAAGAGATTCATTATGGATTGGGAGAGGCTTATGTTCACTCCGGCGAAGGAGAGTGGCTAAAAGCATTGGCGGCATTCGAAGAGGCGTTAAATCTCGATCCTGATTTTAAGCTGGCTTACGCTCATATATTTGATATTTATAAAAGGGAAAGGATGGATGACAGGGCGATACGAATAGCAAATCGCCTAATTAATTCTAATCCTGAAAAAGGCATCGGCTATGGCTATCTGGGAGATATTTATGGATGGATGGGGGAGCTGGATAAATCAGTAGAGAATTATGAGAAAGCTGCTGAACTATATAAGGACAGAAAGTATTATTCAATTGCCGTGAGCGGTTGGACTAAGAGAATAAAGGGCAAATATAACGAAGCAATTATCAAATACACCGAGCTTCTCAATCCCGATGTTCCGCTGATCTGGCAATTTACCGGGAAGTTTATGTCCGGCTTTATGTATGCTGAGCAGGGTCAATATATAAACGCAATTAAATCAATGCGCGAAGCCGGCAGAATCGGAGCTCAACTCGATGGGCAGTATGTCATTATTAGTATGAGATATATAGCAAGATATTATTCGATTAGCGGAAATACAGCTATGGCTTTCTCAATATTAGACAGCTCATTAACTATGAACCCTGCAATTGATGAAGAAAGAGATATTTATAAATTAAAGGGATATTTGCACGCCGGAAATGGAAACCAGGAAGAGATTCGGGAATTAATTAAAATCCTTAATAAGCCTGCAAAACAGATGGGAATGATCTTATCCGCCGGTGTTCCAGATCTTCTAAACATAGAGCTATTACGACTTCAAGGAGCTTCTGATAAAGCATTAATAAAATACGATAAATTGGGAATGTATAAATACATCCTGAATTTCGACCTTAAAGCAAGACTTTATCTTACTGTACAAGATTGGGAAAACGTAATATTGACCGCGAAGGAAATGAAATCTTCCGGTATCTTTGGTGATCTATTAGAAGAGCGTCGCTTTCAAGACTATCCACGATCATTTTATTATAGTGGAAAAGCATACGAAGGAATGGGGAACACGGAACTCGCCATCGAAAACTATGAAGCGTTGCTGGAACTCTGGAAAAATTCCGACGAAGGAATCCCTGAAAAAATTGATACCATCAAGCGATTGGCTGCTCTTAGGAAAGGGAGTTGATGACAGAATCGCTAAAAAGAAAATTAGTAGCAATTATGTTCACCGATATGGTGGGTTATACCGCCATGATGCAGGACAAAGAGGCAAAAGCCCGTGAGCTAATACAACGTCATCGGGAGTTAATGAAGCCGCTGGTGGAGAAACATGGAGGCAAGATCCTTCAATATGTGGGGGATGGTACTTTCATCACTTTCGATAGCGCAATTGAAGCGGTTAACTCTGCGTTTGAAATTCAAAAAGAGTTAAAATCCGCTCCGGATGTAAATTTGCGAATCGGAATACATGTAGGAGATGAGGTCGTTGAGGGCGAAGAGGTCTATGGGGACGGTGTTAATGTTGCATCGCGATTGGAACCGCTTGCAGAGCCCGGCGGTGTATGCATATCAGGGCGTGTTTACGATGATATCCGAAATCAGGAAGATATAGAGACCGAATATTTAGGAAAAAGAGAACTCAAGAACGTTAATCAACCCATAAAAATATATTGTTTAAAGGGAGAAGGATTAACTCTATCGAAGCCGTTTGATGAGGAAGAAAAAGTTGTCATCGAATCAAAAGAATTGGTGGAAGAAGTCTCGAAACCTGTTTCAAAGAATCTGCTGCCGTGGATAATGGGTGCTGTTGTTATTTTGATACTCTTCTTTGGCAGAGGATGGTTTTCAGGAGAATCTTCAATACCGGAAGTAGTGGCAGATGAAAACTCACTTGCTGTTTTGTTTATTGAAAATATGACCGACCCGTCTGATGCGGATAAGAGCGCCGAAATGATTCGGATGCTTCTATCCACAGACCTGTCCCAAGCTAAATCTCTGCGGGTTATTGGCAGCCAGCGTCTTTATGATATTGCTAAGCAGGAGCGAAAAGGAGAGGGACGGCTTATCGACCGCTCAAACGCAAGCGCTGTGGCAAGGAAAGCAGGCGCGCAGTGGATGCTGACGGGAACTCTTGCCAAGGTCGGCAACCGAATGGTACTTGCTACTGAGATAGAGAACGTAAAAACCGGGAAGGTGTTGGATGCGCAGCGCGTTGACGGAGACGATCTGTTTTCTTTGGTAGATGCACTTTCGAGTGAGATCCGCAGTGACATGGGCATTGTCGCAGCATCCGGAGAGATCGACGCTCCTGTAAAAGAAATAACCACAAGTTCATCGGAAGCATATCAACTGTATCTTGAAGGACTCGAATTTCTGAATGAGGCAAACTTTGGTGAAGCAATAGAAAGGTTAAATCGTGCTGCAGAAATCGATCCATCCTTCAATAAGGCTCTTTACAAACTTGCCGTAGCTCAATGGTGGTTTGAGGAAGGGGCGAATTTGTCTGCCAAAAAAACTGTTAAAAAGATATTACTAAATAAGGATAACCTTGCAGAAGAGGAATTACTCCTGGTTGAAGGGTTTAAAGCTCTAATGGATGGTGATTTTTCCACTGTCAAAGAAATATACCAACGCTTATTGCAAATTTATCCAGACGATAAAGAGATTCATTACGGACTGGGAGAAGCTTATTTCCACACCGGCTCAACGGAGTATTTAAAAGCACAGGATGCATTCGAAGAAGCAATAAACCTGGACCCTGATTTCAGACTTGCATACACTCACATATTCGATTTATATCAAAGGGAGAGGATGGGTGACAAGGCGATACGAGTAGCCAACCGCCTCATTGAATCGAATCCTGATAAAGCCAGCGGCTATCATTTCCTCGCAGAGATATATGGATGGAAGGGGGAGTTGGGTAAATCTATAAAAAATTATGAAAAAGCTGCTGAGCTAAACAAAGGAAGTTATGAAGCAGAAGTATTACAGGGCTGGGCTTACCGTATACAGGGCAAATACGATAAAGCACTAAACAAATACACCGAACTTTTCAAGCCTGATGTTCCTGCGATCTGGCAATATCGAGGTAAACGAATTTCCAGCTATGTGTTTGCTGAGCAGGGTCAATATAAGAAGGCGATTAAATTAACGCGTGAAGCTGTCAAAATAGGTCGTCGAATCGATGAACAAATTGTCATTGAAAGTCTGGCAAGTCTTGCTCGTTACTATTCAAATATTGGAGATACGGTTCGGGCTTTTATGCTATTAGACAGCGCTTTAGCCATGAACCCGAATATGGACAATGAAAGGTGGCTCTATGAGGATAAAGGCATTTTATATGCCGGAAGAGGAAATCAAGAAGAACTCAAAAAACTGATAGATATTCTTAATATGCCCTCAAAACAAATAGGTATTTTAAATTCATGGAGTGCACTGCATCATCTTAAGGCAGAACTTTATAATCTTCAGGGAGATATAGAGAAGGCAATGATCGAATATGATAAATTGGGTGTTTTCTCGTACCCTTTTAATTTCGATATGAAAGCAAAATTTTATGG
>CBDUTM010000211.1:0-4116 GCA_965369985.1 uncultured bacterium
AAGCCGAATTTTGGAGTAATGGCGAAGAAGCACAGAGTGTATTAAGAAAAATTTCAATTCTCGAAAAATCAGTTAAATCAGTTGAAATAGCTTCGCGATTAAGCGATGACACACAAACCCTTTTGGATTTAGCCGAAGAAGATGATGGAGAGGAATTGGGCAGCGAGATCACTCAAACTCTCGAACAATTTAACAGGAGCATCGAAGATTTAGAATTTAATCGGATGCTCGGCGGAAAAGAAGATCTGAATAATGCTATTGTTTCAATTAATCCCGGTGCGGGTGGAACAGAATCGCAGGATTGGGCAGCTATGCTTCTGAGGATGTACGAACGGTGGGCAGTAGAAAAAGGATTTGATTCTGCCATTTTGGATTTTCAGCCCGGCGATGAAGCGGGAATAAAAACAGTGACCATTGAAGTTATCGGGGATTACGCATACGGTTATCTCAAAGCGGAAGCGGGTGTTCATCGGTTGGTAAGGCTTTCACCATTTGATTCCGCAAACAGAAGGCATACATCATTTGCATCGGTTTTCGTCTATCCTGAAGTAGATGACGAAATCGAAATTGAGATCGATACAGCTGATCTAAGGATAGATACTTATAGAGCCAGCGGCGCGGGCGGACAGCATGTAAATAAAACGGATTCCGCTATTCGAATCACTCATATACCTACAGGCTTAGTGGTTCAATGTCAGAACGAACGTTCGCAGCATAAAAACAAAGCTACCGCAATGAAAATGCTCAAAGCAAAATTATATACTCGACAATTGGAAGAACAGGAAAATAAGAAAAAAGAAATTGAATCCACTAAGCAGGAAATCGGCTTCGGCAGTCAGATCAGATCCTACGTTTTCCATCCGTATAATATGGTGAAAGATCATCGGACGGGAACTGAAACGGGGAATGTGCAGGCTGTTATGAACGGAAAATTAGATGATTTTATTAAATCATATTTATTAAGTAAATCAGGAAAAAAATAAATATAATTATTTTACTGAAGGGAATATTTGGACGAGCAGAGTAAACATAAAACACTTGATCAATTAAGAGAAACGCGCATAGAGAAGGCCAATGCTCTGCGGGAAAAGGGTGTGAATCCTTATCCGTACAGTTATGATGTGAGCAATTCCATTGAAAGTTTGTTCGCGGATTTTGATAAACTGAAAAAGAGTAAGGAAGATATTACTATCGCAGGGCGGATAACTTCCATACGTGGTATGGGAAAAGTTTCATTTGCTCATCTGCAAGATCAATCCGGAAAAATACAACTACACATCAGAAAAGATGAAGTTGGGGAAGAGCTGTTTGATCTTTATAAACTTTTGGATTTAGGTGATTTTGTTGGCATTAAGGGACACCTCTTTATAACCAAGACCGAGGAAAAGACCGTTTGGGTGAAAACTTTTGAAATCTTGTCAAAGTCGATAAGACCCTTACCTGTAATTAAATCAAAAGATGAAGGCGGTGAAACCAAAGTATTTCAAGAGTTTTCCGATAAGGAGCAAAGATATCGGCAACGGTATGCTGATCTTGCTGTGCATGAAGATGTTAGAAATACTTTCGTGCAAAGGACAAAGATCGTAAGCGCAATGAGAAATTATCTCGATTCAAAAAATTGTATAGAAGTTGATACACCTGTATTGCAGCCGATTTACGGTGGAGCAATGGCTGAGCCTTTTGTGACTCATCATAATGCTTTGGATACAAAACTGTATTTGCGGATCGCCGATGAATTGTATTTAAAAAGACTTCTCGTAGGTGGATTTGAAAGGGTATATGAGTTTTCCAAAGATTTCAGGAACGAGGGAATGGACCGGTCCCATAACCCTGAGTTTACGATGTTAGAATTATATATTGCGTATTGGGATTACCGTGATATGAAATCTTTGGTTGAGGAGATGGTTTCGGAAATAGCCCTAACGGTAAACGGGACCACCAAAATTACATATCAGGGAGTGAAGATAGATCTGAAAGCTCCATGGAAGGAAATAACATATTACGATGCGTTAAAAGAGTATGGCGGTGTTGATCTTTATGGAGCATCGAAAAAAGATATTGTTAAAGCAATAAAAAATTCTAAGGCAGATGTGGACTTAACTCTCCCTGAAGGCAAATTATTAGATAAATATTTTGGCGCTGTTGTAGAGCCCAATCTCAACGGTCCTGTATTTGTAATGGATTATCCGCTCGTGCTATCTCCTCTTGCAAAAAGACATAGGGACGACCCGACACTTGTCGAACGTTTTGAACCGTTCATGTTCGGAATGGAGATCGGAAACGCATTCACAGAACTAAACGACCCTATTGACCAACGAGAACGATTTGAGATGCAGAAGGTAGCGCGCGCCGAAGGAGACACCGAAGCTCAACAGTTGGACGAAGACTATATCCGCGCGATGGAGTACGGAATGCCTCCTAATGCGGGATTGGGTATCGGCATCGAACGTCTCGTTATGCTGCTGACCGATTCTCCTTCTATCAGAGATGTTATCCTGTTTCCTTTATTAAAACCGGAAGGATAATATTGGCGATTGAATTTTTCATCGCTCGCCGTCATCTGTTCTCGCATAAAAAAGTCGGATTCATTTCATTTATTTCAGTTTTAAGTATTGCCGGTATTGCTATCGGTGTTGCGTCATTGATTTTAACACTTTCGATAATGGAAGGATTTGAATCTGAGATCAAAGAAAAAATAATAGGCTTCGATTCTCATATTCGGATAAGGCAATATCATTTTCGTCCGATGGAAAATTATCGGTCGGTATCAGATCTGATAGAGAGTGTTGATGGCGTGGAAGAAAGTTTTCCGTACATATTTCGTGAAGCACTCATACGTTCGAGATCAAATTTGGATGGGATAATCATTGAAGGTGTGATGGAAAACGACAGGACATTCTTAAATCAGCTGGAACATTATTCGTCAGATAAATTAGAGTCATTCTCCATAGTGGAAAACGGTCTTTCTCCTCTCGTATTAGGCACGAAATTGGCATCCAAATTAGAAGTAGAAAAAGGTGATAGCGTTACTCTGATGGTATATGAAGGTCTTACAGGTCCTTTTAACGTACCGTTCGTTAGAAGGTTTAGAATTGCGGGATTATTTCAAACCGGGATGGCTGAATTTGACGGAGTATTTGCATATATGCCTTTAGAGGCGGCTCAATCATTGTTTAGAATGAGTTCTTCCGTTACGGGAATAAAGATCTTCGTAACTAATTTTGAGGATGCTGCATCTACTTCAGCGGTAATTGAAGAAAAACTCGGAGGATATCCGTTTTTTCCGTTAACGTGGAAGCAAAGACACAGCAACCTTTTTAAGTGGATCGATACTCAGAGAATGCCAATGCTTTTAGTGTTCGGACTGATTGCTATCGTAGCAATATTCAATATCACAAGCACCCTTGTAATGATAGTGATCGATAAATCGCATGAGATAGGTGTGTTACGTGCGATGGGATTTAAAACTCTGAAAATAATTAACATATTTTTAATTGAAGGGGGAATAATCGGCGTAGCAGGTACATTGATAGGGATGATGATTGCTTACGGATTAGGAGTATTACAACAGACCGAAAAATTTATTTCTCTTCCGACAGATGTTTATTTTATGGATGCATTGCCCGTTTTAATGCACCCAAAATATTTCATTATCACCGGCGCTGCGGCATTGTTTCTCTGTTTGACTGCCACGTTATATCCAGCTCTAAAAGCTTCTAAACTGATGCCTGCTGTTGCATTGAGAGATGAATAGAATGGCTGGAGAATTATTCATTGCGAAAAAATATTTTTTCTCAAAAAAACGTGTCGGCATGATCTCGGCCACTGCATTGATCTCAATTATGGGATTTGCCGTAGGAGTTTGGGCGCTGATAACGGCACTATCGGTCCTTGGTGGATTCGAGCGCGAAGTCAGACAAAAAATATTGACAATAGATTCCCATATTAAAATTGAAAAAGAAAAAGGTGAAGGCATAGAAGATTGGGAATCATTAAAAAATGAAATCGAAAAAATTGTAAGCCCTGAGGCGGTCACTCCTTATGTGATGGGAAAAGCGGTAATAAAGAATCAGCTTAAGCAGGGAGTGGTAATCCTTAAAGGAACTACTGAGGAGG
>CBDUTM010000212.1:0-4109 GCA_965369985.1 uncultured bacterium
CAACCTAAAAGGAAGATAACAAGGATATTTATAATAAACGAAAATCTCATCTTTCGTCAATATGGCATCGCAAACAGATGGTCGCTTGTCCCTGGACATCGTGACAGCCCATACACCGCTCCAGGTCCCTTCTCGCAAAATCTGCGTGCCTGCCACCCAAAATAATGCTTGGTGCCCAATCGGAGCCTTGGTGCCATTTAGGCATAAATTGATTTTCATCATCTCTATGGCATTCAACGCAAAATTCTGTGAAATCGTGACAAGTAGTACAAAATCGATCTTTCCCTTTAGCTTCGATGGGATGTAAAAATCGGTAATTTAATGAATGGACTCTTCCGATAGATTGAGGTTTCTTTCCTCGTTCCGTAGGTTGGTAAAATGGCGCTACACTTTTCGAAGATGATCTTGCGAGTTGAGAACCGGTATGACAATCCTGACACCAGTTTTCCTGATGACACATTGCGCAGTTTTCTTCAGGTTTAAAGACTGCCGAATTGAATTTAATAGAATGTTTGTGAAGCCAATCAGCGGTATGAAATTCGGGCCGAAGTTCATCCTCATTTATGTGGCACCAGGAACAGTCTGTAGGGGCAACTTTATCGTTATGACAGTTAAAGCAAGTGGTCATTGGCGGCAGATGTGCCTCGGTAAGAATATCCACATCTTTAACATTAACATGGCAGACGAAACAGGGTAATTGTCGCGTGACAGTGTGGTATTTATGATTAAAATTTAGATCAGGTTCTTTCAGAATAAATTTTAAGTCCTCACTCTGATCTAGTTCGGGCGAATCTGATTTATGGCAAGTTAGGCAGACTTCATTTGGCGGCAAGAGCACATCAGATGACGATATAGAAGTATCGGTTCCTTCGTGGCAGGTGGCGCAATTAACATTCGGGATAGCCAAATGAATTTTATGAGAAATTTTCAGTAGATTTATTTCCTTGCCATCCGCGGCAGAAATAATTGAATAGCTGCCGAATAAAAAGAGAATGATCAGTTGAAAAATCTTATTCAATTAGTATCCTTCTCCCTTGAAAAACCATAGATTGAGCTTAAAAAAGACTCTCAATTCCCTGTCATTACCTGCAAATGGAATTACGTCAGCGATATTTCTCCATTCTATGGATTGGCTCAGCGATTGTAATTCTCCATCTATAGACACCCGTCTGTTAAATCGAAAATTAATACCTGTCCTCAAGCTGAGAGCGGTACTGTTATCGTTATCAACAAGGTCATAGGATGTAATTGAGAAATCTGACCATTCACCGTCAATTCTCAGGCTTAATTGTCTGTATATTTTGCCGTAATATCCTCCGTAAATGCCGGTCCAGTTTCCGCCATAACCCCTTCTGATCACCAATCCCGAGGAGATCTTGCTAAATGTGAAACCGCCGTTAAACCGGAAGCTCTTTACACCTTCACCATATAGAACAGACGCCGCTTTAATGTTTAGCCACAGATCGTTCGATACTTTCCGGTCAAATGCCAGGCTCAGATCACTACTCCGGCGCAAAAGATTCGTGAATCTGCTGAAGAATGAATTAACGTAAACCAAAGGACGCCTGTTCGATAGTTCAAAAGTCAGATAATGTGATTCAGGTTTAGAATGCGTGAGGATGATCTCGCCTCTTTCTAAAGCGATATTCCCATCAATAACGCCTTCGCCTACGCTGAAATCACCTCTCACAAATAAGTCAATATATTTATTTATATTTCTTGTGAGGTTGAATCCGGCTGCCTGCCGTTGGAGGGATATAGGATTGATGGAATTTATTCCCAACCGTGGCTGATCAAGTTCAAACGGGTCTACATTTTTCGATCTTCTCACAAAGCTGAGTTTCAGAACGTTACCCATCAGACGGAAAATAGTCAGTTCGCCACCAAAAATATTACTTTCGTCCCAGCTGTCAATTGTTTCGGGATTTGAAAGCGGCGCCAAAGTACCTGCATAAAGTCTCACATTTCCGTTCTTCCAACCTTTATAAGTAAGTTGAAGCCCATCCATAGGACCTCTGCCAACTCCGGCGAAGATGAATTGTCTTCCAAATCGGACGTCGGTGAATTTGAATGCTCGCGTGTAATCGGCATAAAGATCATACATCTTAAAGTATGTTCCACCTTGGATATCTTCGGAAAAATCGTCGCTGACATAGAAGTAGCTTTTTATTTTCAGCCTCTTTATTCCTACATCACGCAGTGTCAAACTTCCAGATTGATATCCTCTTAAATGATCCCGTTCGGTGCCATCGTAACTTTCTGTCCAGGAATAAATTGAAGAAGTAAATCGAGTATCGTATGATTGACCTGAAACGAGTGAGATCTGAAATAAAAAAGAAAGTAAAAAAATAATAGTATTGAGTTTTGATATCCCCCCAGGATACTTAAGATCAATACGAGAAATATGCTTATCCAATATTTTATGGTAAATAATATATACGGCTAACTAAAAAGTAATTATAACTGAGTGGAATAATGAAGTCAAGGCATTCAGAAATAAAGATTTACGAAGAAATTCCAAATAATTTTAATGGACTTATATTGACAATCATCCGTCAAAATATTAAACTCTTTCTTTATAGAAAGGTAACTGAATAATGTCAGATAAAATCAAAGCTGTGGGAATGCTCTCCGGAGGACTGGACAGTACTCTTGCGGCGCACATATTGCAGGAAATGGGCGTGGAAATTCTGGGTGTGAATTTCAGCACAGGATTTTGCATTACAGATCATCACAGGCAATTGAATCGGGATGATGAGCCTGTTCAAAAAATGCAAAATGAAGCATTGAGATTAGGCGCTGATCTTAAAATCCCGTTAGAAATTATTGATATCTCAACTGAATACTGGGACATTTTGCTGAATCCACAGTTTGGATACGGCGCAAATATGAATCCGTGTATTGATTGCAGGATAATGATGTTCACCAAAGCCAAGAGATATATGGAAGATATCGGAGCCCATTTTGTATTTTCCGGCGAGGTTATGGGACAGCGACCTAAGTCACAGCGAAAGCCCGTACTCTCTGAGATAGCCGAACAAGCAGGATTAGAAGGATATTTGTTGCGTCCATTATCGGCAAAACTCTTACCGGAAACTATTCCCGAGAAGCTCGGCTGGATAGACAGGGAGCAGCTATACGATATTAGCGGAAGAACACGGAAAAAGCAGATGGAGCTTGTGGAAAAATTTAATATAAAATATTATCCACAGCCTGCCGGCGGCTGCTGTACACTCACGGATGAAGCATATTCCGACAAACTCCGAGATATGCTGAATGATAATAACGAACAACCTTTAACGCCTGAAGACGTCATACTATTAAAAGTGGGTAGACACTTTCGACCCGCGCCAGGCGTGAAAGTTATCGTCGCCCGGGATGAGCAGGAGGGACGATTCCTTTCAGGATTTAAATTAGGGCGATCAGTAATGGAGACCATGAATTTCGGCGGTCCCGTCACGCTGATCACCGGAGAGACGACCGATGAGCAAATGTCCGACATCGCTCGCTTGACAGCAAGATATGGACAGGGCCGGAATTCTGAGATGGTTCAGATAAAATTGATCTCGAATGGAAACAGCAAAAATTTTGAAGTAACGCCGTTTCCATCAGATGAGGAGATAATAGAAGAATGGCGAGTGTGAAGAAATTAGCGCTGCTTACAATAATAGCTGCCGTGTTAGTCGGTTTCAACGGTTGCGGAACGAAGGAAGATAATACTTTGAGTAATCTGAATGGTAACTACGCCGAATTACGGAAAGTGAAAAATGAATTTTTCAAGGATGATCCGGATTCACCATTGCTTGATGAAGATAGAGGTGGTTTCTCTGAGCTTAAATACTATGAACCCGATTCAAAATATAAATTTACCGGTCCGATTCAAAAATATGAAGAGCAAGAAGTTGTTGAAATGCTGACATCAACTAGTGACCTTCGAAATTTTTACAAATACGGTTATTTCAATTTTAAAATTGATGGAAACGATTATAGAATCCAGCTATATAAAGAAGTAGGACAAAATTAATCGGGCGACTCATTTTATTTTGTTCCTTTTAAGGATTTAACAAAAGATACTGATACTTATTCTGCAGGACGCTATCTAGATATCT
>CBDUTM010000213.1:0-4103 GCA_965369985.1 uncultured bacterium
CTCCGGACCTGTGATCTTCAATCCGTCTCCCGGTTCCATTTCGATCCCATTAACTGTGATCTTTCCCGTCAAACTGTTATGCAGATATCCTAAACGCCCCTCTTTAATTTCGATGGAGCCCGTATCTCCCTCAGGCAGATCTCCAACGTAAACTGTTATATCCTGATTGATATCCAACATACCATCCCCGCCGCCTTTGGTCACAACGGGCGTAAACAGGTCTTCTGCTCCAACGCTCACTTCTTTTTGCTCATATCCCGGGTCTATTCCTTCCTTTTCCGGCATAAACCATATCTGCATCAGATGAACTGATTCAGTCTCGCTTGGGTTCTTCTCGGAATGTTGTATACCCGAACCGGCGGACATCCGCTGCAATTCCCCTGCTTTTATGAGTCCGTCGCCGCCTGTGGAATCTTTATGTTCAAGAGTTCCTGAAAGCACATATGTAACTATCTCCATATTCTGATGCGGATGAGTATCGAATCCGGTTCCGCCCTGAATAAAATCCTCGTTCAGCACGCGCAGCGGACCGAACTGCACATTTTCCGGATCGTAATAAGTCCCGAATGAAAAACTGTGATATGTCTCCAGCCAACCGTAATTGAAATGACCTCTTTCTTCGCTTTTTCTGTGTATGATCATACAATTCCTTTCCTAATTAATATTAATTTTTCGATAATATTGATTCTCAATATATCTTAATTCCGAATCTAAAATCAAGAACCACGATTTAATATATTTCTTGAAACTTCCTTATGTATGTAAGATATTCTACACTAATTCATTCACAATATAGGCAGCTGCTATGAACGATTCCGGTAGATCAGGACGGCTTATCTCCTTAGATGCGTTCCGCGGAATAACCATAGCGGGAATGATCCTCGTAAATAATCCCGGTAGCTGGGCATATGTATATCCCCAGCTCCGTCACGCGAAATGGCAAGGAGTTACTTTCACCGATCTGATCTTTCCCTTCTTCCTGTTTATTGTGGGTGTGGCGATGACGCTCTCAATGCCGAAACGGCTGGAAGCGGGAGTAAGCAAAAGATCGATGATGCTCACGGTTACCCGCCGAAGCCTTATTATTTTCGCTCTCGGTATTTTCTTAGCGGGTTTCCCATATTTTGATCTCTCCACCATCAGGATTCCCGGCGTTCTCCAGCGAATTGCTATCTGTTATTTTTTCACATCAATTATAGTTCTCAACACCAAATGGAAAGGTCAGGCTTATTGGGCTCTCGGGCTGCTTGCGTTTTACTGGCTTGCTATGAATTTGATCCCTGTTCCCGGATTCGGTGCCGGCGACCTGTCGCCGGAAGGAAATTTTGCGGCGTTCATCGATCAGAAACTTCTATCGGGTCATATGTGGAGCCAGACCAAAACATGGGACCCTGAAGGTCTGTTCAGCACGCTGCCCGCCATCGCCACAACACTCACCGGAGTTCTCACCGGCTGGTGGCTTAAAGCGGACAAAACCAAGATAGAAATAACCGTCTGGATGCTCATCGCCGGAAACCTCGGACTCTTGATAGGCTGGCTGATGGATATGTGGTTCCCGTGGAATAAGGCTATCTGGACCAGCTCGTATGTCGTTTATACGACTGGATTTGCCCTCATATTCCTATCGTTCTGCTACTGGAGTGTGGAAGTGATGAACTGGCGAAAATGGACTCGCCCTTTCGTTTTATACGGTACGAATTCTATAGCGGTATTCGTACTTTCGGGGTTGGTGGCACGGATAATGTCCCTGATAAAATTCACTAATGCCGATAACAGCACTTCAAGCCGTCAGCAACTGCTCTATCACAGCTTATATACTTCATGGCTCCCTCCAATGGGCGCTTCATTAGCGTGGGCTTTTTCATATATAAGCGGTTTTTTACTTCTTATGTGGCTGATGGACAGAAAGAATATTTATATAAAGATCTGACGAAACTTCAGACTTCAGCTGTGATACTCCTGAAGGCTTTTAACTTTCAGCACTCCACCTCTTTTTAAAGCTCTTATACCTCTTACTGCCGCCGCTGCTCCGGAAAGTGTAGTTATGCACGGCAGCTGATATCTGATAGCGGCATCTCCGATAGCCCGCTCGTCATAGCGCGAAGCCTTTCCAAGCGGCGTATTTACGATAAGATTTATCTCTCCATTTACTATCAGGTCAACCACATTTGGGCGGTTTTCCGCTACTTTATACACAGATTTAGCGTTCAAACCATTCTGGCGCAGGACTTTAGCGGTTCCCTCGGTGGCTATCAGATCAAAACCCAATTCGGCGAAATCACGGGCGATCTCCACAGCTTTCCGTTTGTCGCCGTCATTCACGCTGATAAATACCCCGCCTGATTCGGGGAGTCGATGACCTTTAGCCCAGAACGCTTTTGCGAATGCTTCTCCGAATGAATGAGAAATTCCCATAACTTCACCTGTCGAACGCATCTCGGGACCACCGAAAACCGAAATGCCGGGAAATTTGGTGAACGGAAATACCGGCTCTTTAATTGCAATATGAGTCAACTCAGGCGACTCCTCTATTCCCTGCTCTTTCAGCGTTATCCCAACGGCGACTTTTGCCGCGATCTTTGCAAGCTGTAATCCTGTTGTCTTACTGACGAACGGAACCGTCCTCGAGCCACGCGGATTCGCTTCGATAACATAAACCTCTCCCTCTTTAGTGGCGTACTGAACATTTAAAAGTCCTCTCACTTCCAGGGCGATGGCGATCTTCTTCGTATACTCCTTGATAAGTTCCAGTTCCTCACCGCTTACCTGATAAGGCGGGAGCACACACGCGGAATCGCCTGAATGTATCCCTACCTCTTCGATATGCTGCATTACGCCGCCGATAAGCACTCTTTCGCCATCATAGATGGCATCCACATCAAATTCTGTGGCTCCTTCAATAAAATTATCTATAAAAACGGGATGTTCCGGGCTTACTTCTGCCGCGCGTTTCATAAATATCCGCATGGTGTCGACCTCGTAAGCGATCTCCATTCCCCTGCCGCCAAGAACATAAGAGGGTCGCACAAGCACAGGGAAACCGATCCTCTCCGCAACTTCAACAGCTTCGTCAACCGAAAATGCCACACCGTAATCAGGATGCTTTATGTTAAGGTCGTTCAGAACCTTCCCGAACTTTTCTCTGTCTTCGGCAAAATCTATATTTTCGGGTGATGTGCCGAAAATCGTGCAGCCCGCCTTTTGAAGCGCGGAAGCCAACTTCAGCGGTGTTTGACCACCGAACTGAATCATGATCCCGTCAGGCTTCTCCGAATCCACAACGTTCATTACTTCTTCAAAGGTCAACGGCTCGAAAAATAGTTTATCGGTAGTATCATAATCCGTACTGACAGTCTCGGGATTGCAATTTATCAAAGAGACTTCGTATCCTTCTTCTCTGAGCGCCATTACAGCATGCACGCAGCAGTAGTCGAACTCTATCCCCTGTCCTATCCTGTTCGGCCCGCTGCCGAGAATAATGACATTTTTCTTCCCGCTCTTGATATTCTCATCTTCCTGCTCATAAGTTGAGTACATATATGGAGTGTTAGAACGAAATTCCGCAGCACATGTATCCACAGTTTTGAATACCGCCTCAACGCCCATTTCTTTTCTTTTAGCGCGAAACTCTTCCTCCGTAGTCCCCATCAGATAGGCGATGTGAACATCTGAAAAACCGTTTTCTTTTGCCTTTCTGATGGAATCCGCGTCCTTGAACCCGCCATTTCTGCCTAACAAGGCTATCTCTTTTTCTTCTTCCACTATCATTTTCAGCTGATTGAGAAACCAGGGGTCTATCTGCGTGAGCTCGTTCACTTCCGCAACATCCATTCCCAAAATAAAAGCTGCCCGGATATCGAATATTTTTCTGCTTCGTACCATTCCCAGATCAGTCCGCATTTCTTTCAGCGCTTCTCCGTTTGAAGATTCGTATAATGGGTCCAGCGATTGCTCTTCAAGTCCGCTTCTACCTATCTCCAACGACCTGAGCGCTTTCTGCAGAGCCTCCCGGAAGTTCCTGCCGAACGCCATCACCTCGCCAACCGCTTTCATCTGAACCCCGAGCCGCTTGTCGGTCTTGGGAAATTTCTCAAAATCCCATC
>CBDUTM010000214.1:0-4085 GCA_965369985.1 uncultured bacterium
TATACGGCAGAAGGAAGGGGAGTAGTTGTGAAAAATTAAAGTATACAAAATTTTGAGCGATAAAATATGCTATAGTCATGTAATTTGAAGAAATACTGAAACTTTATGGTCAGTTGTGAGTAAAAAGCTTGAAAATTTAATAAATTTGGTTACTTTCTAACACCTTAATAAGGGAAGATGAAAAATATCGGGAGATTAAATATATGACAAGTTTTTACAAGCTTTGCACTACTATAACATTAGTATTTTTATTCACAGTCAATCAGGGGTTAGCCCAGGGTGTCGATCCCGGAGCTGATTTAACAACAAAATTACAGGAAGTAGCAGAAGATAATGCAGTAGGTTATATGCAGCCATTTGCTACTGCCCTTGGAACGGCTATTAATTCCGGCTTATACCATACAGCGAAAATTCACGGGATTCCCGGGTTTGACTTCGGTATAAGGGCGATGGTAGTATCTGTACCTACAGAAGGATTGACCTATGAATCTACGCTCGGTACGGAAACGAGCACCGTTTTCGGAGAATTAGTATCCCCGGATCAATTACTTCCTGGTGGACTGGATATAAGTACTGTGTTTTTTGCAGTCCCGCAGGTAACTATAGGGCTATTTATGGGGACAGAAATTAATATACGCTATCTCCCCGAAATTGAAATAAGCAGCGATATAGGAAGTATTGATCTGACAGGGTTTGGAATTTCGCATAGTATTGATCAATATATGCCTGTTCCTCTTCCGCTTCTTCCACAATTATCCGTTGGCTATATGCGACAGGAATTCAATGTGGGAGATATATTATCTTCTACCCATACAGCATTTAATCTCCGGTTAAGCAAGAGCGTTCCTCTTATAACCGCATATGTCGGTGCTCAAATTGAATCGACAGATATGGACTTGACCTATACACTGGCAGGAACCACAACAGATTTAAATGTTTCTCTCGAAGGAGATAACGGTTTCAGATTTACCGGAGGATTAAGGGTAACAGTATTTCCTTTTGTAGGAGTTAATGTGGACTATTCAGCGGGAGAGTATAACGCTATCAATGTAGGATTGACCTTCTCATTTGACCCACCCGGAATTCCGATAATTTAACAACAATTTACTTAAGCAGGGAGAAACACAATGAAGCTCAGAGCAGGAATTAGTCTCTACGGCTTGCTAATAATATCGTTAACGTTTGCAGGATGTAACATTTTCAGTTTTGCCGGCACTCCGGAGGAAGGAGAAGATATATTAGAAGAAGGATTGGATTTTATGTTTGATGGAGAATTTGAATCAGCAGAAAGCTTGTTCGCCATCGGACTCGAAACCGATTCATTGAACAGTGACCTTCTTTACAACCATGCGAAGGCAACCCTGTTATCATCTGGAGAAAGTATAATAACAATAATAAATGAATTACAGAAATTTGATGAAAATTCCGGAATTGGCGCTGAGGTTCCGTTCCTAAGCCGAGCCTGGCCTGATTCTCAGAATAATATTTATGTTACTAATATCGTTATTTTTAATGATTTGAAACCGATATTCGATGGAAAAACTACAGGTAGTATCAGTCCTGATGACATTTCATTGGATATATTCATAGCCAATACAGTTAAGGGTATTTTAAGGATCGCGGATACCGACGGCAATGGTAGAATTGAAAATCCGGGCGACATCCAGCTTAATTTTCTGAGTACGGATGACGGATTTGCATTCGACGAATCGTTCTTAGACTCATTAGGACCGGAGGATCTGAATGATCTTATAGAAAATGTAGGTGATATAATTGATGGCAATAGTGATTTTGTGGAAGAATTCTTTGGAGAATCAAGTATTGATACTTCTGCTATCGATAGCCTGATGGACGAAATTACAGGTTCTATGGAATTTTATTTTGTAAATACCGGTGCACCCAACAATCCCGGTATAGGTGATAATGACGGTGATGGAGTAGCAGACGACGAATGTATTGATCAAATAGACAATGACGGTGATGGCTTAATAGATGAAGATTCAGTGATTGGCGGCTTAACGCCGGGCTGGGATTGGTCTGGTGCAGGAACCCCACAACCGTGTCCGCTATAAGTTAACTTCCATTACTATGCAGGAGAGCATAATGAAAAAAGCTATTAAACTAAATATTATCACATTGCTATTACTATTAATTGCGTCTAACGCTTATGCCGGAGAAAGAGGTGTATTCTTTAATACCATGCGGGACAAAGCAATGGGAAATGTAGGAATACTATCGGCAAAGGGAGCTACCGCGTTTATAAATAATCCGGCGCTGCTATCAAGAGGAAATGTCAATATCAGTCCGGTAACACTTCAGTTTTTCTTAAATAAAAATTTTATTGATCTAGGTGATTTTATCAATGATAATTCGGAAGATTTTGCGAATTTTGACAGTTTAAGTCCAGCTAAAGTTGATTCACTCTATAATGATTTGAATTCCATCGATAACAGATGGATGAAGGTCGGAATTCCGGTGAGTGCCGGAATCGCAATAAAAAACCTTGGATTCGCAGTATATGCAACACCAAGCCTCGAAATTAAAATTGATAAGGGTATATATGAGCCAAGGGTCTTCGGACGCGGTTCCTTTGACAGGGTGGTTACATTTGGATTTGGTAAAGGATTAGATTTTCTGGTACCGGGTCTTAAAGGCGGCATTGCGGTTAAGCTCATTACACGAGAAGAGATCGAGGAAATTAAGCTAGGTTTTAGTGAGTTAAGTAGCGGTGGGGACGCAGCAGAAGATATTTTCGATAGCCTGCAAGTTAACAGAAACGGAGTGTCCTTTGACATTGGCGGAATTTACAAAATGAGCGATGGATTGGAACTCGGATTTGTCCTCGCAGATGCGTTCGGTAGCTTTGATGAAGATACTACATTGTCAGCAACCGACAGCACTTCAAGTACTGATTTCGATACTAATCTAAAAATCGGAGCTCGAATAAATCTGCCATTCAGGATCAAAGCCGAATTCATGGTTGTAGATTTATTGAACAGACAAGAAACAAACTTTTTCAACAGGGTTCATATCGGAGCAGAAATGGATCTCATAGTATTGAAGTTGCGCGGCGGGTTCAATCAAGGATACCCGACGTTTGGTGCCGGTGTCAACCTTGCGATCATTCAACTTGATTTGGCAGTTTGGACAGATGAAATCGGAAGTGTTCCCGGTTTAGACGGGGAGACTTTCTTCGGCGCTCAGATCAACCTCGGGTTTTAAACAGTCAATATTTTTGCCATCAGGGGCTTGGGTAACCGGGCCCCTATTTCTTACTTGTAAACAATATTACATTTTCTTATTCTATCTATTCGTTTCTTAAGCCGAAGATTGAATAAGGCGGTTTAAAATTAAATGGAAATTATGGATAGGAAATGAATTCGACTGGGAATGAAAATTTGAAAATTGAAAAATCAAGAAGGGGATTTCTTAAGAAAGTGACAGTAGGAGTTTACGGTTTAGTCACTTTTTTGGTTGGATTACCTCTAATTTCATTTTTTATTTCACCGGCGTTTAAAAAAACCAAAGAAGAATGGATTGAAATAGGATCTGTAGGGGATTTCAACTCATCTGAACCTGTTTCGGTTAAATATGATATAGATTTGCATGACGGTTGGAATCTTAAAAAAGCATCCGCTACCGTTTGGGTATATAAATCAGCAGGTGAACTTGTTGCTATATCCCCAATTTGCACTCATCTCGGTTGTTCTGTATCATACGATAGTGGGAGGGATAGCTTTGCATGTCCGTGTCATGGAGGACTTTACGATAAATCGGGAAGTGTGATCGGTGGACCTCCTCCAAAGTCGTTAATGAGACACGAAACCAAAATTGCGGACGGGAAATTGGTAATCGGTAAAAGGGTAGATCATGACCCGGGTGTCGCGTAAAGTGATTAACGCGATCATCAACTGGGTGGATGAACGTCTTCATCTAAAAAAGGGATTCATAGAGCTCCTCGATGAACCTCTCGCTGAAGGAGTGGGGTGGACACATATATTCGGAAGTATCTCCCTATTTCTTTTTATCTTGCAAGCTGCTACGGGCATATTCCTCTCGATGTTTTATGCCGGAACTCCTGAGGC
>CBDUTM010000215.1:0-4085 GCA_965369985.1 uncultured bacterium
TTCAGAAAGTCGCTCCTTTATTTCATCAATCATGATATCAACGATCTTCATAACATCGGGACGATCAAGTTCTTTGAATACCTCTATTTCATCGATCCTGTTTAGAAACTCGGGATTGAAAATTTGTTTCGCTTCATCCATCACCTTCTTTTTTATCTCTTCATATCGAGTTTTAGTGTTATCACTACCAAATCCGAGATTCTTGGATCGAAGCATTCTTCCACCAATATTGGATGTAAGAATTAATATCGTATTTCTGAAGTCTACTTTTCTTCCGAAACTATCGGTCAGTACTCCGTCTTCAAGAATCTGAAGCAATATATTAAATATGTCGTAATGGGCTTTCTCAACTTCATCAAAAAGCACTACCGAATAGGGTCTGCGTCTCACCTTCTCAGTAAGATCTCCGCCTTCCTCATATCCCACATATCCCGGAGGGGCTCCCATAAGCCTAGAAACGCTGAATTTTTCCATATATTCGGACATATCAATTCTGATGAACGATTCATCATCTTCAAAAAGATACTTTGCAAGAACTTTTGCGAGTTCAGTTTTACCAACGCCTGTGGGACCTAGAAAAATAAATGACCCGATAGGTCTATTTGGATTTTTAAGTCCTGCTCTTGCGCGGCGTATAGATTTTGAGAGATGTGAAATAACATAGTCCTGACCAACGATCTTTTTCTTGAGCTCACTTTCAATATTTGTAAGCCTATCTGACTCAGATTCGGCGACCCTATGGACCGGAATACCGGTCATTATTGAGACCACGTCAGCCATATCATCTTCTGTTACAAGAACTACATTTCCCTCTTGTTCTTCATTCCATTTATTTCTTTGAATTTCAAGCTCATCAATAAGTTTTCTTTCTTTATCTCTAATTTCAGCCGCTTTTTCAAAATTTTGACTTTTTACCACTTCATCTTTGTTTTTCTTTAATGCATCGATCTCGGTTTCGAGATTGATTACCTCTTCAGGAACGTTGAAATTCGACAGATGAACGCGTGATCCGGTTTCATCCATTACGTCGATCGCCTTATCAGGCAAATATTTGTCCGTTATATACCTGTCACTTAGCTTTACTGCTGTTTCAAGAGCATCATCGGTGTATGTAACGTGATGATGATCTTCATATCTTGATTTGAGTCCTTGTAAAATTAAAATTGATTCCTCTACTGTAGGCGGGTTAACCATTATCTTCTGGAACCGTCTGTCGAGTGCACCGTCTTTTTCTATATATTTTCTATATTCATCAAGAGTAGTGGCTCCGATACACTGAATCTCTCCCCGCGCCAAAGCCGGTTTGAACATATTTGAAGCATCAAGTGAGCCTGATGCTGCTCCCGCACCCACGATCGTATGAAGTTCATCTATAAAGATTATCACATCAGTACTCTTCTCGAGTTCTGTCATAATAGCCTTCATTCGCTCCTCGAATTGACCGCGGTATTTTGTGCCTGCAACCATTGATGATAAATCGAGTGTAATTACCTTTTTGTCAAAGAGCACTCTCGGCACTTTGCGTTCGATAATCCTTAATGCAAGCCCTTCGGCAATCGCTGTCTTACCTACTCCCGGCTCCCCGATAAGAACCGGATTGTTTTTCTTTCTTCGTGATAGAATCTGAGCGACCCGCTCTATTTCATTCTGCCTGCCGATAACAGGATCAAGATCCCCTTCTAACGCAATTTTTGTAAGGTCTCTGCCAAAATGATCAAGTGCCGGCGTTTTTGCATCTTTTTTAGACCGTAATAGAGATACTTCCTCTGAGCCTTCCTGAATTCTCTCGAGTTCACTGTAAATAAGATCATAATCTACTCCAAGCGTGCCGAGCACTTCGGCGGCGACGCTGTCAACTTCTTCCGCGATCGCAAGAAGAAGATGTTCAGAATCTATAACATCGGATTTAAAGTTTTTGGCTTCGTCATACGTTGACTTGAGAATTTTTTCCGCGCGTTTTGTCAATGGCAGATTTCCAAGAGTCATTGTTCCACCGGAAGTTCTCACGGCATCTTCTAATGACTGTTTAAGCTCATCAAGTTCAACCCCTAAATTTGAGAGTATTTCAACAGCCAAGCCGTCGCCCTGCCTGATAATACCAAGAAGAAGATGTTCAGCGCCTATGTAGTTGTGTCCAAGCCTGAGAGCCTCTTCACGGGAAAATTGTATCACCATCTGCACGCGTTTTGAAAAATTATTCTTCAAGTTTTTGTCCTCTCCTTATGACTCTAAATCAAAAATTTACTTGAAAACTGGCTCTATATATACACTAAACTAATTAAACTTAACATTTTTTGAATGGATAGTCAAGAGATTAGCTCCTTAGATTACACCAATTTTCTTCATTTATACCTATAAATCTCCATTTTAACATTCCTCACTCTATATATAACGGCACGTTTTATAGATAAGTTCAGTCAATACATTAAAAAAGTGATGGAGATTACTTAAAATAGGTAAGAATTTAAATTTTTACTATTCCGTCCTCCAAACGAATGATCCTATCTGCTTTTTCCGCCAGCTCTTCATTATGAGTTACGATGATGAATGTTTGTTTTTTCTCTTCCCGCATCTTCCAAATCAGTTCATAAAGCGCTTCCGCGTTCTCCCTGTCGAGGTTTCCGGACGGTTCATCAGCAAGAACCAACTCAGGGCTGTTCATAAGCGCCCGGGCAACGGCAACTCGCTGCCTTTCACCCCCCGACAGCTCGGAAGGTTTATGGGATAGACGATCAGTGAGTCCTACATCCGCAAGGAGTGAGGATGCATTTTCCATTACCTTTTCTTTTGAACTGCCTGAAAGAAGAGCAGGTAACATCACGTTTTCTAATGCCGTAAACTCGGGGAGAAGGTGATGAAATTGAAATATAAAACCGATACTGACGCTGCGAAAATCCGATAATTCAGAATCCGACATACTAAACACATTTTTATCATTTATGACCAGCTCCCCGGATGTCGGTCTATCGAGAGTTCCTATGATATTCAAGAGTGTACTCTTGCCCACTCCTGAAGGGCCAATTATACTGACGATCTCTCCGGGATGAACCTCGAGCGTTACTCCCCGCAATACTTCCACCTCACTACCCGAGGAATCGTACACTTTTCGAATTTCATGGGCCGATAACAGATTATTTACTTTGATGTCATTCATACCTGATAGCCTCTATAGGGTCTAAGTTTGATGCCTTTCGAGATGGGTATATAGTCGCTAAACTGCCCATTAATATCGATACGAATATCACTGCACCGATTTCAACTATTGATATATCTACAGGAAGCACAGAAATAAAATACACCTCGGAAGGTAATGTTATAAATCCGAATTCACTTTGTAAAAATACCATTACGAGACCTATCAGAGCACCCCCTATCACTCCTATACCACCGGACAACATACCCGTGATTACAAATATCTTTCTGATACTTTTATCGTTAGCGCCCATCGCCTTTAATATTCCTATCTCTCTTCGCTTTGTCATTACCATCATAACGAGCGAACTGACAACATTAAATCCTGCCACCAGGATAATGAGACTTAATACTGCAAATGCGCCGAGCTTTTCGAGTTTCATTGCTCCAAGTAAATCTCTGTGTAGATCAAACCAGGTCAATATTTTCATTCCATCTATCTTATTTTCATTTAGCTTTTCTGAGGCAGGAAATGAATCGCTAAAATCGCTAAAACTCATTTCTATTCCTGTTACTTTATTTCCGAAACGCATAAATTTTTGCGCTTCTTCATAATGGATGTAAGAGTAAACATCATCATAATCAAAGATATTCGCGGAAAAAATACCCGATACTTCAAATCTTGCTGTCTGAGGTATACTAAATGGTGAATTCATTGTTAGCGGATTTATCACAACGACCGTGTCGCCAATTCCCACAAGTAGCCTTTCGGCGATATTCCGCCCGATTATTATTCCTGATAAATTAACGCCTCTAAATGATGCGCTGCCCTCAACAATACTTGAGGCGATATCGGTTACCTCTTTCAAACCCTCCTCAGTAGTTCCTTTAAGTATTATCACTCCCTGCTTAAGCTGATTCTTTATTACCGCTTTTCCCATCACATAAGGAGT
>CBDUTM010000216.1:0-4070 GCA_965369985.1 uncultured bacterium
CATGTACGACGCAAAATTTAATCAGCCGTTTGCATTTGATCCGGACAATTTGGGAGCAATTTTAGGTGAAGTTATATCTAACGCGGGATTATCACAGCTTCGAATTGCGGAAACAGAAAAATATGCTCATGTAACCTATTTTTTTAATGGTGGAAATGAATCTGCCTTTAAAAATGAAGACCGAATTTTGATTAATTCCCCGAAAGTTGCTACATACGATCTTAAGCCCGAGATGAGTGCTAAAGAGATCACCGCAAATGTTTGCGATGATATCGAAGACGGAGTACATGATTTTATAGTTCTTAACTATGCAAATTGTGATATGGTAGGGCATACAGGCTCATTTGATGCAGCTGTTAAGGCAGTGGAAACTGTAGATACGGGACTGAAAAATATTGTTCCATTGATGCTCAAAAAAGGGGGTGTATGCGTCATTACTTCTGATCACGGAAACTCGGAATTTATGTTTGATGAAGAAACCGGATATCCTCATACTGCGCATACAACTAATCCGGTACCTCTTATTCTCGCAGGGATCGACAATCCGGCGAAATTAAGAGACGACGGTAGATTAGCCGATCTTGCTCCCACAATTTTAGAATTACTCGGATTAGACATACCGGATGAAATGACTGGAAGTTCGTTAATTGTTAATAATAACCAATCCATTTTAGTGGAAAATAAGGACACTGTTTTAGATGGAGTATGAAAAAGAAACATTATTAGAGATCATTAATAATTCAAAAGGTAAGCGGATCGCCGTCATCGGAGATCTGATGCTCGACAGGTATAGGTGGGGCAGTCATGTCCGTATGTCGCCAGAAGCGCCTGTTCCTGTGGTTGAAATTGATTCCACTTCTGAAAGTCTCGGTGGTGCGGCTAATGTATTCAACAACCTATATTTTCTCGGAGCAAAACCTATACTGATCGGAGTAGTGGGGAACGACGAAGCAGGTGAGGTTATAAGGAAAAAAGTTCAGACAGAAAATCTTCCTACAGATGGAATATTTACTGATTCCACCCGGGTTACTACTGTTAAAGAGAGAGTTATTTCAAACGGTCAGCATGTAGTTCGGCTGGATTGGGAAGGCAGGGCAAAAATCGGAGAAGAAACTCAGCGTAAAATTATCGATTATCTCAATAGTATAATCAGGGATCTGGATGCTGTTATCATACAGGATTACAACAAAGGTGTGATCGATAGCGAACTTATTGATAAAATAATCGCAAAGTGTATCGCGAATGATAAAATATTAGCAGTTGACCCAAAAATTAATAATTTTTTTAATTACAAAAAAAGTTCTCTCTTTAAACCGAATCTTATAGAAGCAGAAAAAGCCCTTAGGATGACCATAAAGACTCAGGGTGATGTACGTAAGGCAGGTAGAGAACTTCTTGATAGGATGGAATGCGGCTGTGTTCTGATCACGCAGGGTAGAGAGGGTATGACTCTCTTCCAGAAAAATGGGTCTGTTCAGCAAATTCAATCCCGAGTGCGTCGTGTTTCAGATGTGTCCGGTGCCGGTGATACTGTTATAGCATCGTTTACGTTGGCTCTTACAGCCGGAGCCGGTTATGCTGATGCTGCACACATAGCCGCTTTATCTTCTGGTATCGTATGCGAAGAGGTGGGTGTTGTTCCTGTTGAAATTAGAAAACTCAGAGAGTACCTGGAGAGCTCAAGCGAATAGCATCATAATAGGTTTACAGTTTTCTGAAATATCGAAACCGTTATTCGTTATAATATTGATTCTGCTCTTATTTCGGCCTGTTGCCGCTCAAAATCATAATACTATCTATGACGAAGACGATTGGCTCACTTATCTAAATTCAAGGATCATTATGAGCATAAGCGATGGCAATAATTATGTATATTTCGGAACAACCAATGGAATTATCCGATACAATAAATTTAGAAACGAGTGGGGATCTCCGATAAATAAAAGTGACGGATTAAACGATAATCTGATCACAGCTATAGGTGAAGACAAGAATAATGGTATTCTTTGGGCGGCTACTACTAAGGGATTAAGCAGGATAGAGCTGCCTTTCCTGAATGTGACTAACTTTCAAGCCGGTCAACTTAATTTGTTCAATAGAGAAATAATAATATCCATTGGAGAAAGTATTAATAGTATCTGGTTAGAAACGAGTTCAGGTTTCATAGAGTTAGATAGATTTTCCGGATTTTTTAAAAACAGAACTTTTACGCCTCCTGAACGTATTAAATGGTACGGAAAGGCATCGCAATCTTCATCTAACGATGCTCTGTTTTTTATGAACGACGGATTTGAATATTATGGGGATAATAGATTGGGTAGAATCATCGATGGCCACTTACGAGAATACGAGGTGACCTCAGCTATTAATGATGATTTAGGAAATTATTACAACGGTACATGCGGCTCAGGAGCGTTTATAGGCAATTCCAATGTTCAGACATTAAACAGTTCTAATTTCGGAATATTAAATAATTATGTGACTGCCGTGGAAATGGACGATGCCGGTAATTTATGGATTGGAGGGATAAATAACTTTTCCTCTCAAAGTAGTATTAATAGATTGGGTTTAAGCAATTGTCAGGAGCAATACGGAATTTCGGTCTGGAATATAGAAGATAATGAATGGAATTATTTTGAAGAGTATACAGAGAGTGCGAGTTTATCCCTGAACGTTTATACTATGGAGTCTGTCGGTGAGAATATGTGGATTGCGACTGATGAAGGCATTATTTATTTTGAGAATGAAAGTGGTGAATGGCATTCGATCACCGCTTTTGATGGACTAAAGACAAGCAGAATAAACACTTTAGAGTATTACGATTCTTTATTATGGGTTGGATCCGAAAGAGGGATTCAGACTATTGATCCGATTACAAAAAAAGTTTTTACACCCGCATTCTTTGATAACAGCAGTTTAATAGTTCATGATCTAACAAAAATCGGACGGGAGCTCTGGGTGGGAACCACTTCGGGAGCATACAGGATAAATAGTGCTGATAAAATAATAACTCATTTTAACAGCTTTGGCGAAGTAATTTCGCCAAAATCTTCAGGTGGAGGGATCGTTACTCATATAGCTGATGGGGGAGATCTAATTTTGATAGCCGGTTTTGATGGAATCTCTCAAATAAATAAGATCAGCGGCGAAGCCAAACTCTTACCATCGCATTCCTCTCTGTTTAGGGCTGATGTACGAAAGATGGATGTTTTAGGTAAATATATTTGGGTGGCAACCTCATTGGGATTATTGCGATACAATAGAGAAAATTCGTCCTGGAGAAATTATACAACCGCAGATGGACTTTCTCATAATTCAGTTAACGCATTTTATATAAATGAAGATTATATTTGGATAGGTACCAATTATGGGCTAACTCGATTTCAGTGGTACAAACCGGGTCGAGCGGATAATTGATGAATATATTTAAATAAGGATTATAGTTATGAAAAATACTATTCCCATTGTCTTATTAATTGCTACAATAGGTTTTGAAGCCACTACTTTATCCGCGCAAAAAGCGATGCTTAAAAATGTAACTCCAAATGTCCCCAATTTTCAGATTGAAACGATTACAACTGCCTCATCGGAAAAAGACCTAACAAATCTTGATGTCTATCTCAAAATAGCATACGATGAACTTCAATTTATTAGATATAAAGATAACTATCAGGCAGTATATGAAATATCAATAACCATATTTAATGAATCAGGAGATCGACAGGAAGGAAGAGTATTACGAGATACTATCGAAGTGAATAATTTTTTCCAGACCAATTCAAGGGAAGATTTTTCTATATTAAAAACTAGCTTCCTCATAAAGCACAATAATTACCGAATCAATATCGGGGTTATGGATCTTGATACGCGAAAGACCGGCTTCAGGCGATTAACCTTATCAATTCCTAATTATCGCAAAGGGTTAGCGGTAAGTGATATTTTGCTGCTTGATTATCTTAAGATATCAGAGTCAGGTGATGTTATTCGTACACCCAATATTTCAAACGCATTTATAAGCGAGTCTTCAGATTTTCAGGCATACTACGAAATTTATGGAGTGAAAAAGAAAA
>CBDUTM010000217.1:0-4052 GCA_965369985.1 uncultured bacterium
CCATCTCTTTAGGTCGCTTCAGAGTAGTGAATTTCACATATTTCGCTTCCGGCTTCGGCACAACATCTTTTAGAAGGGATGCGACGGGAAATCCTGTCCAGGGGATAACCATAGACCATCCCTCAACACAGCGGAGCCGGTAGATCCGCTCTTCCTGAGTATACTTGGATTTTAGATCGTCCGCGCTGAATACGCCCGGCTTTTCCACTAATCCGCCGACCTCAACCTCCCAGGGAGAAGTAGTTAATTTTCGCGAAAGCTTTGCCACATCTTCTTTATCGGTACTGAATTCATAAAAGTTATTGTAGTTTGTGATCGATTCAAACGAAGTAAATTTATCTGATTCGGACAGAGCGGGGTTCTTATATCCGGCTATTATGGAAGCAGGATTCAAGATGGTCGCAGCTGCCGCAATACCCGCGCCTTTCATGAACTTCCGTCGGTTGAGATAATCTGATTCGGATGTAATTTCAGATGATTTAATTTTCGTCATTAACAAAGATTCCTTTCAGGTTTTCAATATACTATATCTCCTATACGCCAATTTGTCAAGATAAGTTATCTATTTTGATTTCTGCCTTGCTTCATATATATTTATGGAACGATTTTAATTCAATCGAGTTTAAGAACTAATGGTTATGAAGCTCATACTGAAATATACTTTTATAATACTGTTTATGTTACAGATCGTCCCGTCAAACGCCGTCGGCGGGAATCTAACCCGGGTTGGCTCAATTCAATTCGTGCCGATCATCAACGGCGCAGATAGTACGGGTGGTTCCGATGTTTGGGGTTGGACAGGTCCTGACAGCACAGAATACGCCATCATGGGTGTTGCCACAGGAGTAGCAATAATTAACACAAAGACTATGGAAGTTGTTGCGATCGTACCGGACATCCCAGTATTCGGAGCTCCTCATAAAGATATAAAAACATATCGGAATTATGCTTATATAGTCGCTGAGAATTCCGAAGCTAATGAAGGTTTGATGGTTATCGACCTGCAATTACTTCCCGACACTGTAACATTCATAGGCTCGTTTCCCATTGATACGCTGGGCGGCATCAGGTCACACAACTTGAGCATAGATACTTCAAGAGGGTTCGCTTATATCGAAGGAGAAGGTTCGGGTTTCATCAGCATATTTGATCTGTCAGATCCTGAAAATCCTGCATTTTTGGCGGATTTTACAAATAATAATATTCATGTTCATGACTTATACGCAAGGAATGATACTCTTTATTTAGCCGAAGGAGGAAATCATTCTTTCAGTATTTGGGATTTTACAGATAAATCTATGCCGCAGTTATTAGTTCGAAAAAATATTTCAGATGACAGTTTTGCGCATAATGTATGGCCCACGGATGACGGAAAGTATCTTCTTTCTACAGAGGAGACAGCCGGAAGAACAGTAAAAATGTGGGATATATCCGATCTCAATGCCGACAGCATAAAAATAGTTAGCGAATGGCTCGGTACGAGTAATCTTGCTCATAACGTTCATGCTATGGGAAACTTCGCTTTCGTCAGCCATTACGAATCCGGAGTGTATGTGCTGGATATCCGTGACCCGGAAAATATATTCGAGAATGCGACGTTTGACACTTATACTCAGAGCGATAACGCCTCTTTTCATGGTGCCTGGGGTGTCTATCCACATACACAAAATGGAACGGTTTTCGTCAGTAACATAGAAGGCAGACTTGATGTCTTTGAATTTGATTCAACCTCGGTAATAACCTCCAACGAAGATCCTCCTTTGCCGAATCAGCCGTTTTTAGTTAACAATTATCCGAACCCTTTTAATCCCACTACCACCATAGAATTTTTTCTGCCGCGATCAGGTAGCGTGAATTTGTCTGTTTATGATCTGCAGGGAGAGCTGGTTCAAGTTCTGTTCGAAGGAAGTCTCAGTGCCGGCAAATATTCAAGAGTATGGTCAGGCGCCAATTCAGCGTCAGGAGTCTATTTCTACCAACTGCAAACCAATGATTTTGTCACTACAGGCAAAATGGTTCTGGTGAAGTAACAATTTAAGATATAAGTCACAGTATTCAGTATCACGTACCACTACTATCCGGTTGGTTTTATTTCAGATAAGCCGTATCTTCAACCTATTATTTTATGGGTGAAGATAAAAAACATACTTATTTCTTTTCTGACGCGCACCTTGTTTCCGGTGGTTATGAGCAGATCCGCGAGCGAAACGACAAGGTAGTGGAATTCCTGAAATATGTTACGAAACATGGTAAACGGCTTTTTATCGTGGGCGATCTGTTCGATTTCTGGTTTGAATACAAACACTCTATCCCTCAGACAGACCCGCGGATATTCGGAAATTTAGCCGCCGCGGTAGATAACGGTGTCGAAGTCCATTACAGTTCGGGCAATCACGATCTCTGGCTCGGCAAATACATCAACGACACGATAGGCGCGCAGATTCACGACGGCAGTTACGAACCGGAAATTGACGGAAAACGATTTTTCATTGCACATGGTGACGGACTCTTCAATAAAGACCGTGGTTACAGCATTATGAAAGCATTATTTCGGAATCCCGTTGCAAAATGGTTATTCGGAATACTACATCCTGATACTGGTACAAGGCTCGCTAAAATGTTCTCGAAAGCAAGCCATGATAATCCTATTTCCGCTACAAACAGCAATGAACGCAAAGATAAATTGAAAGAATACGCGAAAGAAAAATTCAATGAAGGTATTGATTATGTGGTTCTCGGGCACATTCACGAGCCCGATGTTTTGAATGAAGAGGGTCATACCTACCTGAATCTCGGCGACTGGATGACGCATTTCACTTACGGAGTTTACGATGGTGAAGAGTTACGGCTCTGTTATTGGAAGGGAACGCCAAAAGAGCAAAATCATAATAATCTTGACAAAGCTTGAAAAAGTTGTTACTTTACAATCACTTACACTGATTTTTATATGGAAAAGAGTTGATTATTTTAGAAAATAAGAGCAAATCGGCGCAGTTCAGGAAAACAGTTCACTCAATTTCGCTGGTTATTCTCGCGTTCAGCATCTCCGGATGCTTCTTATTCGGCGGCGGTGGTGGTGGCGACGGCGGAAGCTTGCGGAGCGAAGGACAGGTCGATAAGGCTCTTGAGCGGTTCCGGGATGGGAAAGAATCGGGGCTTACAGATCTGATACAGACATTCCAGGACCCTGAAGTTCCGACTCAGGTAAGAACGGCAGCTGCCGTAGCGCTTTCTCGGGCAGGTCATCCCGAAGCCAATCTCGCACTTATCAAAGGTATCGGCGAATTAGCGGATCTGGATCTGGAATTTTACGCTTCGATCGCAAACGCTCTCGGCGCTACCGGTGACCCGAATGCGGTAAATGCGCTGAAAGAAGGTCTCTCCGCCAGCAGGAAGAGTTATGCGGCACTGCGTGACGCATTTTTGCGGGCTATGCGGGAAACGAGTGACATCGGTTCTATCGAAGCTTTGATGGATGCGCTTCAATCAAGCAAAGAAGATTATTATTCTGTTCAAAAGATCGTCTCGGAAACGCTGGGCAATCTCGGTGATGACAGAGTTGTTCCCGCTCTAATGGCGATCGCGCAAGACACGGATGTGGATATCGCCGTCCGCAGCCACGCTGTGGATATTCTCGGGAAGAAAAATGACCCGAATTTGGTCCCATTCCTCCTGGAAATGTTGAACGACCCGAAAAGCCAGGAACAGGTGAGAGATTTCGCCCTGCAGGCAGCGGCGGAAATAAAGGATTCTCAGGTTATTCTCCTGCTGTTAGAAGCTTTTCAGGCAGGACGACAGGAATATATGGCGCTTACCAGCGCACTCACACAGGCGCTTGGAGAATTGGGCGACGTCAGAGCTGCACCGACACTGGTGAAGATAGCGCGGGATAAAGACATAAATCCGATCGTGCGGCGTAACGCTATTGAAAACCTGCGGAATATCAACAATCCCAATGTGGTTGTTGACCTTATCGAACTTATGTATGACGTAGAAAATTATATATTGTATGATGTAGTGTATCGCACGGTTAAAGAGTTAGGCGGAGATGA